>JANNGC010000102.1:0-20975 GCA_031380445.1 Pedosphaera sp. | reverse complement strand
CTGCGATACCAGACCGGCTCCGCCAGCACGGAGGAGCGCGAGGCGGGATTCCTGGAGGCGGTCAAAAAGTTTCCCGGCCTGAAAATTCTCTCCAGCGACCAGCACGGCGGAGCCACGCGCGAGCTGTGTTATCAGGCGGCGCAGAATCTTCTCAACCGCCACGGCAAGAACGTGAACGGAATCTTCGGTCCCTGCGAACCCGTGGCCAACGGCATCATCATGGCCCTGCGCAATGCCGGGCAGGCCGGCGGCAAAGTGAAAGTTGTGGGCTTCGACGCGGGCGGGCAGACCGTGGAGGCGCTCCGCAAAGGCGACGTGCAGGCCGTCATCGTGCAGAACCCGATGCGCATGGGCTACCTCGGCGTGATGACGCTGCACGCGCATCTCACCGGCCAGAAAGTCGAGAGGCGCGTGGACACGGGCGTCTATGTCGTGACCCCGGCGAACATGGACACGGCGGAAATGAAGGAGCTGTTGAATCCGCCGTTGGACAAGTATCTGAAGTGAGCGTGGCGGACGGAGCGCGGCGTTCACGCCGCTTCAAGCCACACCCGTCGGATAATTTCAAAAGTTCTAGCGCCTCATCACTAAGGATGTTGAAGCGGCGGGAACGCCCCGCTCCCACTTGGTTTGTCCGCCGCCATTTAACGAGCGCCGGTCTTCCTTCAGTGTCCGACCGGCGGCTTCTTCTTCCACGGCATGTCGGGGACTTTGATCGGCGCGCTGGGCGCTTTCGGTTGGGCCATCTTCAATTCATCCTCGACCTCGGCGGCGGTGGCGCCGGGCTTGGCCATGTTGCCGCGCCACGAGGCGATGCGCGCCTGGAGACCATGATGCTCGGCGGTCTTCTTGTCGCCGGACTTCATGTAGAAAAGCGAGAGGTTGGTGTGCACGAGCTGTTCGTTCGGCTGAAGTTTTTCCGCCTGGTGCCCCTCAGCAATGGCGGTGGCGAAGTCGCCTTTCCGGTAGTGACACATCGCCACCGAAAGCTGCGCGTCGAAATGATCGGGATGCGCATCGAGGATAGCGCGGAACTTCGCCAGCGCGGAGTCGAAGTCCTCCATCGTGTAGTCGAACATGGCGTCGTCGTACTGGTCCTGCATTTCCATGCGCGGAGGCTAAGGCACGGAGGTGCGGGCGGGAACAGCATTCCTCGGAACGCCGATTTCCAAATCGGCGCGATCACCGGGCAGAGCAAGCCACGCCGATTTGGAAATCGGCGCTCCGCGCCCCTGTTCGCCTAGGCGCGAAAGAAATCCCCCCACCGTGCCGATGAATCACGAAGACATGACGACTGTTGATCTAGCCAGTTCACCCGTGGCTCCCGTCTCGCCGGGGAAATTTGTCGCGCCCTTGCGCGACGCGCTTGATGGCGCGCTGACGCCGGGACGCACGGAGGCCGCCCTCGCGCGGCAGAAATTTTATGACGAACGCGTGGCCGCACGCCCCGCCGAACTCCAACGTCAGTATCATCAACTGCTGAAAAACTATTTCGGTTTCCTCGTTCCTCCCGGCCAGCGCGTGCTGGAGATCGGCTGCGGCCTCGGTGATTTGCTGACCAGCGTAAAACCGTCGCGCGCCGTGGGCGTGGATTTCAGCGCGCCGACCGTGGAAGCCGCGCGCACGCGCCACCCGCAGACGGAGTTTCACGTCGCGGATGCGGCGCAATTCGAGCCGGGCGAGAAGTTTGATTACATCCTGATGTCCGATCTGGTGAACGACGTGCCGGACGTGCAGCGCGTGCTCGAACGCGCCCGCCGCAACGCCACCTCCGACACGCGGCTGGTGCTCAATTTCTTCAACCAGCTCTGGCGTCCCGTCCTGAACGTGGCGCAGAAGCTCGGCTTGAAAGCCCCCACGCTCGCGCAGAACTGGCTCTCGCTCGACGACGTGAAGAACCTGCTGCACCTCGCCGGCTGGGAAGTCGTGAAGACCGACGTGCGGATGCTCTGGCCCACGCGCACGCCCTTGGTGGAGAAGTTTTTGAACCGCTGGGTCGCGCCGCTCTTGAAACATTTCTGCCTCACCATCTTCGTGGTCGCGCGTCCGCGTCCGCAGGTGGAGCCGGATCAACATTATCGCTGCTCGGTCATCATCCCCGCGCGCAACGAGGCCGGGAACATCGAGGACGCCGTGCAGCGCGTGCCGGAGATGGGTCGCGGCACGGAGATCATTTTCATCGAAGGCGGCTCGAAGGATCACACTTGGGACGAAATCCAACGTGTGGCGAAAGCCTATCCGCACCGCGACATCAAAGTCTTGAAACAGCAGTCGAAGGGCAAAGGCGGCGCGTGCCGCGAGGCCTTCGCGCAAGCCACGGGCGACATTCTGTTCATCCTCGACGCCGACCTGACGATGCCGCCGGAGGAGCTGCCGAAGTTTTACGAAGCCGCGCGCAGCGGCACGGCGGACTTCGTGAACGGCGTGCGTCTCGTGTATCCGATGGAGCAGCAGGCCATGCAGTTCCTGAACATGATCGCGAACAAATGCTTCGGCCTCACGTTCTCCTGGCTGCTCGGCCAGTCCATCAAGGACACGCTCTGCGGCACGAAGGTTCTCTTCCGCTCCAAATACGAACTCATCGCCAAGAACCGCGCCTACTTCGGCGACTTTGATCCGTTCGGCGATTTCGATCTGCTTTTCGGCGCGGCGAAACTGAACGCGCGCATTGTTGATTTGCCGATCCGCTACGCCGCCCGCACCTACGGCGAGACCAACATCTCGCGCTGGAAACACGGCTGGCTGCTCCTGCGCATGACGTGGTTCGCGGCGCGGCGGCTGAAGTTTCTCAAGTGATCCTGAATGGAGCGCCGAGCATTGCTCGGCACGAAAGAGCAAGCCGTTTGATCGAGCCGTGCAATGCTCGGCGCTCCAAAGCACGTCACGACCCTTGGTTCTCAAAGATTGTGCCAACTCACGCCGACAGTTACGAAGACGCACGCGCATGACTCCGCTGGAGCAGCATCAGATCGAGATCGAGCAAAACCTGGCCCGCTGGCACGGCAAGCCGTTGCTGCAAAAAATCTACGCGGGCTTCTACACGAAAATTCTTCGGCACATTGACACCAGCGCGCCCGGCGCGGTCGTCGAGATTGGTTCCGGCATCGGCAATCTCAAGGCGCATCTGCCGCGCGCCATCTGCACTGACCTCTTTCCGAACCCGTGGCTCGACCTCGTGTGCGATGGATACGAACTGCCCTTCGCGAGCGGCAGCGTCTCGCACCTGATTCTCTTCGATGTGTTTCATCACCTGCGCTGCCCGCGCGCGTTCCTGAACGAAGCCCGCCGCGTGCTCACGCCGCAGGGGCGCGTGATTTTGTTCGAGCCGTTCATCAGCCCGGCCAGCCTTCCGGTGTATGGACTTCTGCACCACGAGCCGGTGGCGATGCAGGAGCCGGTGAATTTTGCCGCCACGTATCCGCGCCCGCGCGACTACTACGCGGCGCAAGGGAATGCCACGCGGCTGTTCTTCCGCAACGAGTCGCGCGAGTGGCTGGCCGGCTGGAACGTGGCCCACGCCGAGGCGTTCAGCGCGTTCAGCTATTTTCTCAGCGGCGGCTACAGCAAGCCCGCGCTCTACCCCGCCGCGCTGCTCGGGTTGCTGCGTGGTTTCGACTCCGCGCTGTCCTGCTGCCCGCGCATTTTCGGCGGGCGATGCCTGGTGGAATTGCGCAAGCAGTGACGGAGCGCGGGCTTTCCAGCCCGCAGCAACGTCCGCCATGTGAGGGCGCAAGAACTAGCCGACATCATTCCCCATTTCACATGGCTGCGGGCTGGAAAGCCCGCGCTCCAATTGCCATTCTGGACAGTCCCACGCTTTTGCCGTACCTCTGAACCACTCTATGAAATTTCAGAAATCACTTGGTTCCGTGGTCGCGCTCGGTGTGGGCGCAGCGTTGCTCACCGGCTGTGCGACTTCCGGCGTCCGCAATCCTTCCGCGACCGGCGTCACGGAAATGCGCGGCGATGAGAAGGGCTTTGTCGGCGGCACGGGCGTCGAGTCACAGGATTTGATTCGCGTGAGCGACAAGATTGCGCGCGGTATCCTGAGCGCGCCGCAGATCGCCAACGCGGCCACGCCACCGGTCGTCGTGCTCGATCCCGTGCTGAACGAGACACGCTTCCCCATCAACAAGAACATCTTCCTCGACCGCATCCAGGCGCAGTTGATCTCGAAGGCGGCGGGCAAGGTCACGTTCCTCGCGCGCGAGCGCATGGAGACGTTGCAGCGGGAGCGTGATGCGAAACGCGCGGGCAATGTCACGAGCACGAGCGATGCGAACGTGCAGGAGTTCAAGGGCGCGGATTATTTTCTCACCGGCAAACTTTCCGGCCTCAGCACGTCGAGCAAGAACGGCGTGAGCGACTACATCCTCTACACGTTCCAGCTCATTGACGCGCGCACCAGCGCCATCGTCTGGGGCGGCGACGACGAGATCAAAAAGCAGGCGCAGAGCGACGCGGTGTATCGTTGAACCGTTCACGGCCCGCTCACGGTTGCATGAAGTTCGCCCTGTCATTCTTAGCCGCGCTGCTGCTCGTCGCGGCGGGCTGCGCCACCAAGGTGCCACCGCCCGCGTTGACCGGCGACCTCATCATTGACGGAAAAAACTCCATCACCTACGGCCCGGCGAAAGACCGCGGGCTGTGGGAATATCGCGTGGGACTCGCGGCGTTGCGGCGCGGTGACTTCGACGAGGCGAAGCGGCAGTTCGACGACGCCATCATGCGCATCGGCGGCATCTACACCACCGACGCGGGCGCGAAGAAGGCGCGCAGCTTTTTCAACACCGAGGCGAAGAAGACTTTCATCGGCGAGCCGTATGAACGGGCGATGGCCTACTACTATCGCGGCCTGCTTTACTGGCGCGATGGCGAGCCGGACAACGCGCGCGCCTGTTTCCGCAGCGCGCAATTTCAAGACGCGGACACCGAGTAGAACGACTACGCCGCCGACTACGTGCTGCTGGATTACCTCGACGGCTTCGCCAGCGTGAAGCTCGGCAGCGGCGACGGCGCGGATGAAATGACCCGTGCGGTGAAAAACGCGCGCGGCGGCTCGCAGCCGCCGGCGTATTTCAAGAAGGCCAACGTCCTAGTGTTCATTGATTTCGGGAAAGGTCCGCGCAAGTTCGCCGCCGGCGAGCACGCGCAGCAGTTGCGCTTCGGCGAGCAAAATTCACCCGCGCGCTCGGTGAATTTGAAACTCGGCACGCAGCAGTTTCCGCTCGTGGCCTATGATGATTTGCAATGGCAGGCCACCACGCGCGGCGGGCGCGTGATGGATCACATCCTCGCGAACAAGGCCGTGTTCAAGAACGCCACCGAGGGCGCGGCCGTGGTGGCGGGCGTCACGGCCATTGGGCTGGCGCATCATCGCCAGGGCGAGGCCGCGCTCATCGCGGGCGGCGTGGCGCTGGTCGCGGGCATTCTCTCCGCCACCACCACGCCCGAGGCGGACATTCGCGCGTGGGACAATCTCCCGCGCTTCCTCACCTTCGCCGCGCTGGAGCTGCCGCCCGGCGAGCACAGCCTCGCGGTGGATTTCCGCGATGCGAGCGGCAACACACTTTCCACCCGGACGGTCACGTTCACCGTGCCGTCCAATTCCAACAAAGACACCGTGCTCTACGTGAGCGAACAGAAAACCTGAGTTATGAAAAAAATCTTTTTGCTGCTGGGAATTTCCACCGTCGCGCTGGCGCTGCTCAACGGCTGCGCCAGCGGCGGCGTGTCCAAGCCGAAGAACACCGACAAATACAACTACGAGGAGACCTCGCCCTTCGTGCTCTTCGACTCCGGCGCACAACGCTCGGTGACCAGTTCCGGCACGCAGCTTGGCAAGACCGCCGACGGGCGCATGAAGGTCACGGCGCATCTCCGCAACCGCGAGAACCGCCGCATCGAGGTGCAGGTGAACTGCGTGTTCAAGGACGCGCAGGGTTTCACGGTGGACGAGACGCCGTTCCGCACGGTGTTTCTGGATGAGAACGCGACGCAGGACGTGAGCTTTGAGGCGTTCAACTTGAACGCGGCGAAATACACCATCCGCGTGCGCGAGGCGCGGTGAGCGGCAGTTGGCGGGAGAGGACGCGCTGCAACCATTCTTAGTGGGGCAAGCGTCCCGCCTGCCTCAGTTCTTTGGCCGTCCCGGCTGAAGAACCACCAGCCGGGACGGCCAGTGGACGAGTGGCAGCCGGGACGGCTGCCCCACTAAAACTACCCGCCGACAATCCACTTCTGAAACCAGCCCATGATCGGGCGGCCGGCGAAAATCCAGATCGCCGCCGCTGCCGCGATGTAGGGGCCGAAGGGAATGGGGTTCGACCGCTCGTGCCGCTTCAGCACAATCAGTACGCCGCCGAGAATCGCGCCGAGGAACGAACTGACCACGAGCGAGAAGACCGTGGCCTGCCAGCCCAGGAACGCGCCGATGGCGGCCATGAATTTTACATCGCCAAAACCCATCGCCTCGCGGGGCAGCACCAGCTTGTCCGTCGTGGCTTCCATGTAGAGGTTTTGCTCGGGCGGAAATTCGTCGGTGCCAATTTTGAGTTTCAACGGGCTGAGCGCCACGTCGGCATTGATGTAGCAGCGGTCGGCGAGTTCGATGCGTGTGGCGTGGAAGCGGATCGCGTCGGACTTGCGGTAGAAAATATCTTCGTAGGGCATTTCCTTGTCCGGGAACACCACGCCGGTGTCGCCGAAGAAAATTTTCGTCGGACCGTCGAGCGCGACTTTCATTTTGCCGAAAGCCAGCTTGCCGAGTTGCCGCACCGCTTCGACGAGCAAGCCGCCCACCACGATGCCGATGAAGCTCAGTTTCAAACTTTCAAACCGGCTCATTGTTCCGTGCAGTGCGGGCACGGCAAACGAGCAGAGAAATCCCACGACCGCGCCGCCAATGGTGACTTCATCCGGGATGATGAAGTGCGCGAGGTCAATGAACGTGGCCGTGATCAGTCCCGCCATCACGAGGCAGAGCACGAGCGCCACGCCGGCGGAGTCGCCTCCGTAAAGCAGCCAGCAGGCGAGAAACATCAGGCCCGTGAGCAGCTCGACGAGGAAGTAGCGGATGGAGATCGGCTCGCGGCAGTTCGCGCATTTGCCGCGCAGCGTCAGCCACGTCACGAGCGGGACATTGAGGTAAAACGGGATCGAGTATTTACAGTTCGGACAATGCGACGGCGGCGAGATGACGCTCTGCCCGATGGGCATCCGGTAGATGCACACGTTGAGAAAACTGCCGACCATGCAGCCGAACCAGAACACGACGGCGGACCAGAAATGGAAAGGCACTTGGGCCCAGATGGCGGGGTCAAACATGGGTTGAGAATTGGTCCAAAGTCCAAAGTCCAAGGTCAAAGGTCGCGCGTGGCGAGACAGCAACGACACGGAGAGACCTTGGACCTTGGACTTTGGGCTTTGGACTATTTCGCGCCATAGACGTTCTCCTCCAGCGCACGACGCATCGCGTCCAGCGGCGCGGGCTGGCCGCTCCAGATTTCCAGCGCCTTCGCACCTTGGTGCAGCAACATGCCGAGACCATTGGCCACGCGGCAGCCTTCGAGCTGGCCAGCTTTCAGCAACGGGGTTTCGGCCGGGCGATAAATCATGTCGTAAATCGCGTCCACCATTCGTAGGGGAAACGCCTTCACATCCAGCGGCAAAGAATCGTCGGGCTTGAGTCCGAGCGAGGTGGCGTTGAGCAGCAGCTCCACGGGCGTCTCGGGGTAGCCGACGCTCACGCGCACGTCGGGACATTGCTGGCGGATGTCGCGTGCTACTTCCTCGGCCTTGGCCGACGTGCGGTTCACGAGATGCAGTTCTTCAACGCCTTCATGCGCCAGCTTGAGGGCGGCAGCCCGCCCTGCCCCGCCCGCGCCGAGGAGCAGCACGCGCGCGCCGCGCAGTTCGATTTTCAAATCTTCACGGATGGCTCGCGCGATGGCATCGGCGTCCGTGTTGAAGCCGTGCGTGCGGATGTCGTCCGGCACGTCGGCGAATTCGCGCAACGGTTTCCACGCGCCGCCCGCATCCCGCGCCTCGAAACGAATCGTGTTCACCGCGCCCCAACGGCGCGCGGAGTCATCGAGCACGTCCACCAAGTCGAGCGCGAGCAACTTGTGCGGCACGGTCAGATTGAGGCCGACGAATTTCATGGCCTTCGCCCCGGCGATGGCCGTGCGGAGATTTTCCGGGTGAACATCAAACGCCACGTAACGCCAGTCGAGATCGAGCGCGGCGAGGCCGGCGTTCTGCATCGCGGGCGAGGCCGAGTGCTGCACAGGATGGCCATAGACCGCGCAAAAGCGCGTGGCGGCGGAGATATTTTTGGGGAACAGACCGGACACGCGGCGCGTTATACGGGAGGAAAGCGGAAAGCGGGAAGCGGAAAGCGGCTGCCTACTGCGCCTCCAGCGATTTCCCCGCGCGCACCTCGGCGATGCGCTTGTCGATCTCCTCCGGGTGTGGCGAAGCCTTGCGGACCAGTTCCAGCCAGTGGACGGCCTGCTCGCGCCGGCCCTCGCGGTCTTCCACGATCGCGAGACTGTTCAAGATTTGCAGCACGGAAAACAGGTTCTGCTGGTCGCCGGGCTTGCCGTTCTCCTGCTCACGCCAGTGGCGGAAACCCAGCTCGAGGACGTTGCGCGCGCGCACGTAGTCGCGGCCGGCCACGTAGCCGCGTCCCAGTTCCAACAGGATTTCGTAGCTCTCAGGATTGTGCCGCAAACCCTCGCGCAGAAACTGCTCGGCCTCGCCGTCACGTTGCAAATCACGGAGCCAGAATGCGCCCACGGTGTAGCTCTCGATTTTGTTCGGGTCGAGCTGGGCGGCGAGTTTGAGCCACGGGAGAATTTCCTTCGCCGCGTTCACGCCTTTGCCTTGGTCAGTCAGGTGCGTGTGCTTCGAGACGAAAAAATTGCGGGAGAAGCTGTCGAGCCAGTCTTTTGGTTTGCCGAGAAAGTCATGTTCCTCCTCGCCGTGATTGCAGTGCTCGCCATGCACATGCTCCGCCTCGCCTTGTTTCTCGGCCTTCGGCTCCGGCCGGGCGGCCTTGTGACCGTGGTCATGCTCGCACGGCCCCTCGTGTGCGTGATTGTGCTCGCACTTTTCCTCCTTCTCCACCTTCGCACCCGCCGCCAGGTGATTCTCCTTCATCTTGCCCTGATCAAAAATGGTCGGGTAGTAGCCGCTGTGGAAATACACGTCCGAACGTGTGAAGAAATGATCGGCGAAGAGCTTCCGGCTGTCGCCCAGCATGTTGCCCATCACGCCTGCGCCGGCGCTGCGCCGCGACTGGCTCGCGTCGAAGCGCGGCCCCACCCATGTCGCGAGGCTGAAGCAGCTCACGACCAGCAGCAGCAAGGAAAGAATCGGTGCGCTCATGTTCGGAAAAATTACGTGGTCAACGCACGGCGGCGGAACAACAGCCACGCCGCCAGAATCAAGAGCGCCGAGTAACCGCCGTAAAACACCAGCGCCTGCGCCCACACCGCGAAGCCCGGCATCGGATCGTGGAAGATGAGGAACTGGCGCACGCTGAACGCCCAGTCCAAACGCGGCAGCAGGTAGTAAATCGCGTAAGTGATTTTCCCCATCACGCCATCCATGTGCAGCGCCACCGTGTTCAAGTGCCGCGCAAGAAAGAGAATTCCCACCGCCACGATGAAACAGATGGTTCCATTCGACGACGGCGCGGCGAACACCACCGAGCCGAGCAGCGCCATCGCCACGACCACGGCCAGCGCGCCCCAGTGCAGGAGAAACGCCACCGTGTACGCGCCCACGTCGAGCGTGTGCTCGCGCGACCCGGCCACGATGCCGAGGAACAGGTAGAACACGAAGAGCGACAGACCGCACGCGATCCAGCAGCCGGCGAACTTGCCGATCAGCAGTTGCGCGCGTGACACCGGCTTGGCGAGCAAGGGAAAAATCGTCCGCAGCTCTTTCTCCGCGTGCAGTTGTCGCGCGGTCGTGGTGATGGCCATGACCAGCGAACTGACCCACACCAGCAGCAGCGCGAGTTCCTTCAAGTAACCCGCGATGCTCGCGTCGTTGAAGATGTTGATCGATCCCATCAGCAGCGTGATGAGCGCGGTGAGGATGAACAGGACGTAGAAGTCCTTGCGCCGGATCATCTCTTTCAGCACGACGATGGCGATGGCGTGGATGGTGTTCATAGAGGCAAGTCAGAATTCAGAAGGCAGAAGTCAGAACTGTTCATGCGGCTTTGGTTTCAGGCGCGCTGTCCGCAGCTTGCGGCGCGAAGCCGATGATGCGGAGGAAGGCTTGCTCGAGGTCGCAGTTGTATTCGCGCACGATGTCCGCCACGCGGCCTTCACGCTTCAACTCGCCTTGGTGGAGGATGGCCACGCGGTCGCAGATCGTCTCGACCTCGCCGAGTTCGTGCGACGAGAAGAACACGGTTTTACCCTCGTTCTTCAGGCGCTGGATGATTTCGCGCACTTTCATCCGGCCAATCGGATCGAGGCCGCTCGTCGGCTCGTCGAGAATCAGCAGGTCAGGATTGTTGATCAGCGCCTGCGCGAGACCGGCACGCTGCTGCATCCCCTTCGAGTAGGTTTTGATCTGCCGCTTCCGCGCGTGATCGAGTTCCACCAGCTTGAGCACGGCATCAATCCGCTTTTCGCGTTCGGCCTTCGGGATGTTGAAAATGCGCGCGTAGAAACGCAGCAGCTCCTCGGCGGTCAGAAATTTGTAGTAGTAGGTCAGCTCCGGCAGATAGCCGATGCGCTGGCGCGCGATGGGTTCGCGCACATTCTCGCCGAAGAGAAAGGCGTCGCCCTCCGTGGCGTTCACGAAGCCGAGCAGGACATTCATCGTGGTGGTCTTGCCCGCGCCGTTCGGCCCGAGAAAGCCGAAGACCTCGCCGGGGAAGACGGACAGGTTCAAACCCTGGAGCGCGACTTTCACGCCGCCGGGCGCGTCCTTCGAGCGGAACTCCACGCGAAGGTTCTCCGTTTTCAAAATGGGCTGCACGATGTTCACGGGCAGATTATCGGCAGGGAGGAAGGAAAATTTAGCGGCCTCTGGCAAATGAGCCGACCAAGAGGCCGGAAACTCGGCACCCGGCGGGCTCTCCCGAAGGCCGCCGCAGGCCGTCTGTCAACCCCATGAGTTCGTTCGAGTTAAAGCCGCGCAATGGCTTCTTTATGTCCGAGGGTTTCTCAAAGGCGTGCGGGACTCCCCTTGGCCTTCAACTCATCCATCCATTTCTGAATCGCGTCCGGGGTGGGCGAGACCTGTTTGAGCGAGACAAGATGCGTGAGAGCGCGAGCATAGTTGCCGGAGTCCTCTTCGAGCCGGGCCAGTTGGCCGAGTACCTGACCGATGATAAAGCGGCGCTCGCCGGCCCAGTCGCTCAAGTCGCCGAGGTTGCGCAGCGCCATGTCCCATACGTTGCGGGCGCGAGAGTCGTCCTTGCGCTCTTCACGGTAGATGCGGCCCAGTTCGAGGAGCAGCAGCGGGTTTCCTGGATTTGCGCGCAACCCTTCACGCAGAAATTCCTCGGCCTCATCGATTTTCTTAAGCTCGGAGCGAAGCCAGTAGGCCGTGACGGTGTAAATGTCCGTGCGTTCCGGATCCAGTGAGGCGGAGACCTTCAGCCAGGGCAAAATCTCCCGCACATCCCCGCTCCCGGCGAGTTCCACGCCGTTGGTCTTCGATCCAGGCGCGTCCTGTCCTAGATGCGTATGCACTGAGGGGAAAAATTCCCGGCCAAAGGAATCGATCCAGTCGCGATGGACACCCAGAAAATGCTCCTCATCTCCGGTGTTCTTCCCTTCGCGCGCCCCAGCATCCTCAGCGATGTGCGCGGTGCGAAAGGACTCCCTGTTGTCGTAGATGGTGGGATAAAAGCCGCTGTGGAAATACACGTCGGCCTTCACAAAAAAGTGATTCGCGAACATTTTCCGCGCGTCGCCGAGCAGCAGCGAGAGCGGGTCTTGCGAGCGTTTCGAGTTCGCGTTCAGGCTGGAGAACCACGGCTGCAAATCCGCCGCGAAGCAGAACGCGACGACGAGCAGCAACGGAATGATGAGGTAGAGAGGGCGTTTCATATCAGGTGTGCAAGGCTTTGCGGCGGAACAGGAAGCACGACGCAGCGAGGAAGATGCCCGCATACACCATCGCGTAAGCGCTGGCCTTCAGACACACGAGCCACTGAATGGGCGGCCAGTTGTGGATGATGAGATCGCGCACGTCAAAGAACTCCAGATGGGGCAGCGCGAAGTAGATGCTCTGCGTGATGGTGCGCGCCGGCTCGCTCATTTGCAGCGACACTTTGTTCAGGTGACGGCCGAGCATGAGAATGCCCACGACGACAATGAAGCAGATCGTCGCATTGGCCGACGCAGCGGTGAAGACAATCGAACCGAGCAGGGCCATCGCGAGAACGACGGAGAGCATGATCCAGTGCAGCCAGAAGGCTTGGAGGTAATTGATGAACGGCCACGTCTTCTCGCGCGTCATGGCGACGCAGCCGAAGAACAGATAGAACAGCAGCAGCGCCACGCCACAGGCCAGCCAGCAGCCGAGGAATTTTCCGAGCAGCAGTTCCGTGCGGCTCACCGGCTTGGCGAGCAGCGGGAAGATGGTGCGGTTCTCGCGCTCGGACGGCAGTTGCCGCGCCATGGTGCCGATGGCCACGACGAGCGAGGAAACCCAGATGAGCAGCAGACAGATTTCCTTGAGGTAGCGGACGATTTTCCCGTCGTTGAAAAAGTTTACCGAACCCATCACGAGGGTGATGAGCGCGGTGAGCACGAAGAGGACGTAGAAGTCTTTGCGGCGGATCATCTCACGGATGACGACCGAGGCGATGGCGGTGATGTTGTTCATGTCAGTCAGGGGTTAAGAGTTCTTGGGTGACGGTTTGAATCCGATGATGCGGAGAAAGGCTTCCTCCAAGTTGCACTGGTGCTCGGCCACGATGTCGCTGACACGGCCCAGGGCTTTGAGTTCGCCTTGATGCAGAATCGCCACGCGGTCACAGACCGACTCGACCTCGCCCAGTTCGTGCGAGGAGAAGAAGACCGTCCGCCCTTCATCGCGCAGCCGCTGGATGATCTCGCGCACTTTCATGCGCCCAATCGGATCGAGACCGCTCGTCGGCTCGTCGAGGATGAGCAGGTCGGGATTGTTGATCAGCGCCTGAGCGAGACCGGCGCGCTGTTGCATGCCTTTCGAGTAGGTTTTGATCTGCCGCGTGCGGGCATGATCCAGTTCGACGAGTTTCAACACCGCATCAATGCGCCGCTCACGCTCGGTCTTCGGCACTTTGAAAATCTTCGCGTAAAAGCGCAGCAGTTCCTCCGCGGTGAGAAACTTGTAGTAGTAGGTCATCTCCGGCAGGTAGCCGATGCGCTGGCGGGCAATCGGCTCGCGCACGTTCTCGCCGAAGAGATACGCATCGCCGCTCGTGGCGTTCACGAAGCCGAGCAGCACGTTCATGGTCGTCGTCTTGCCCGCGCCGTTCGGTCCGAGGAAACCGAACACCTCGCCCGGCTGCACCGAGAGCGACAGGTTGTTCACGGCCAACTTGGTCTGTTGGCCCATCTCGCGGGAACGAAACTCGACGCGCAGATTTTTGATCTCCAGGACGGGCGGCGGAGCCGGCTCGTCCGTGCGCCGTGTTTTCTCCGGCGCTGGCATTTCCAAGATTGCAGTGTTCATCGTTTGGTCTTCCTTTCGGTTCTCGCTGGACACAAACGGCATCCGGCGCGGCGCGCTGAAGTGCTTTTTGTGCAAGTGCATTGCAGGTGGTGGTTCATGGTTCAGTTCAGTTTGAAATGGTAGGGAACTTCCGCGCGGCTCGGCACAGGCTGGTTGCCGCGATAGGCCGGGCGGAAGCGGGATTTCTTTTCGGCGTCGAGCGCGGCTTCGTCGAGGGCGGCGTGGCCGGAGCTTTGCACCAGTTCCACTTTGTCGAGGCTGCCGAGTTCGTTGATGTAGAGCGCGAGCACCACGGTGCCTTGCTGGCGCGCGCGGCGGGCGCGCGCGGGATACTCCGGATCGTTGCGCTTGAGGTAAGCGGGCTGGCTCACTTCGAGATATTTGCCGTGCATCGGCGCGGACGGGACGGTGGATGGCGGGGCGACGACGGCTTCGCCCGGTGGCGCGTTCGGCACGGCCACGGTGGGCGCGGTGACGGCGGCGACTTGCTGCGTCGCGGGCGTGAGAGCGGGCGGCGTGATGGGCGCGGGCTCCGGCTCCGGCTCCGGTGATTTCACCACGGCTTCTTCTTTGGGCGGTGGCGGCGGCGGTTCAGGCAACGGTTCTGGCTTCGTCTCCGGCGGCGGGGGCGGCTCTTCGACTTTCGCCACGGGCGGCGGAGCCGGCGCGGCTGCCACGGGCGGCGCGCTGGGCGCGAGGCTCACTTCCAGATACGGCGTCTCCGGCTCGACCGGCTCGCGCGCCTGCACGGTGAGCGTGCGGTAGCCGAACAGCGCGGCGGCGTGGCACGCGATGGCTCCGGCGAGGCAGATGAATATTTTCACGTTCACGGCTTCGCCTTCGTTTCAATCGCCACCTTGGTGAAGCCAAACTTCCGCAACTCATCGAGCACGCCGACGGCCGCGCCGAATTTCGCCTGTTCGTCGCCGTTGATGAAGACCTTCGGGTCGGGCTGCTCGCTCTTGAGCCGCTGGAGGCGTGCGGGCAGTTCCGCCGCGCGCAACGGTTCCTGGTTGAAGAACAGTTCGCCGTCCTTGGTCACGGTGATGGTGTGGTGCTCCTTCCGATCCTGCGCGGCGCTGGTCGAAGCCACCGGCAGGTTCACGGCGATGCCTTTATTCTTCACCATCGAGAGCGACACCATCACGAACGTCGCGAGCAGGAAGAACACGATGTCGATGAGCGGGACGATTTCGATGCGCGCCCGCTTCTGTGCGCGTGGCGAAGGAATGTTCATGCGGCGTGCGCGCGCTGATTCAGCGGCGCGGAAGGAGTGTTCGATTCGGCGGGCGAAGCAACGGGCGTCTTGTTCAGCAACAGTTCGAGGTGCGACGCGGCGTCCTCGATTTCATGCCGCGCTTCTTCCAGCCGCGCGTTCAGATAGTTGAACGGAATGAGCGCGGTGATGGCGATGCCGAGTCCGAATGCAGTCGCGATGAGCGCCTCCGCGATGCCGCCGGTGATGGCCTGCGGCGCGTCGAGTTCCTTGCCGCCGAGCAGACCGAAGGCGTGAATCATGCCCGTGACCGTGCCGAGCAGACCGAGCAGCGGCGCGAGCGTGATGACGGTGTCGAGCACGGTCAGGCCGCGATTGAACCGCTTGAGTTCCTGGTTCGACGCGCGAATGACGGCATTGGTCAGCGACTCCTCGCGATGACTCAGCCCCGCCGCGAGCACGCGCGCCACAAAGTCCACGGCGTTCGCTCCGCACTTCATGGCCCCGGCCAGGTCGCCGCGCTCCACCGCGCGCAGGATGTCGGCGACCACTTCAGGCTGCCGTCGGAATTTTTCCCGCGCGATGAACCACACGCGCTCGATGACAAACGTGAGCGCGATGATGGAGGTGAACAGCAGCGGCCACATGATGGGGCCGCCTTTGAGAAACAGGGTGATCATGGTGTTGCGCCTTGGGGTTTAGAATTTTGCCGTCAGCCCCACGCGCAGCGTGAGCGGCTCGGCGGGATGCACATGGCGGTCGAGATAGCCGCCGTCGGCTTCCGGCCCCGCCGGTTCGCCCGGGAGCCGCGACGAGTAGTAGTACTCCTGGTCGTTGACCCGCGCGTCGAAGAGGTTCAGCACATCCACCGTCGCGCTCCAGGTCTTGTTGATTTGATAACCAACTTGCAGGTTCACGATGGTCGAGGAACCGGAGCGCACCGAGTCGTCTTCAATCAACGCGCGCGCGCCGAAGTAGCGCAGACGCACGCTGCCGAAGAATCCGCCGAGGTCATGCACCGACAGGCCCACCGCCACGACCGACTCCACCGCGTCGGGAATGTGGTCACCCGCCGGATCGTGATCGCGGAAGCGCGCACGGGACAACGACACGTCCGCGTCGAGCGCCAGCCACGGCGTGATGTCGTAGAAGTTTGCGAACTCGACGCCGTAGCGGCGGCCCTTGCGCCCGCTCGGCTCGGTCGTGCCGGCGTCGCCGACGAACACCGTTTCGTCATCCGAATCCAGCACCCAGAACGAGAGCGTGCTTTGCAGTCCCTTGACGGCGCGCGTGCGGATGCCGAACTCCGCGCCCTGTTGCTGAGTAAAAACATCGGCGCGATCCGTGGCCGTGGCCGTGCCGCGCGCGTCCGCCGTGTGAAAACCCAGTCCGCCGGACAGATAAAACTCCGTGTCCGCCCACGGCCCGAAGATGAGATTCAACTTGGGGCTGGCAATCGCATCCGTCGTCGAGCGCGAGGCGCCGCCCGCCTCGTTGTCCACGTCGAACGAATAGATGTCGCCCCGCACGCCGGCCACGGTGCGGAACCAATCCGTCCACTGCAGCTTGTTCTCCAGGTACGGCGAGACGCCCACCGTGGTCGCATGGTCGTCACGCGTGGTGGTGAGAACCTCGCGGTTCTCCGAGGTGAACAGCCCCGCGCTCACGATGTCCGCGCGCACGTCGAGACCGAGCTTGGTTTCCACGGAGCGCTTGTCCCATTCGTTCAACCAGGTGTGGCTGAGACGCGTGCCGGTGACGAAGCGCCGGTCGCGCTGAAAAATTTCGTCGCCGTCCGTCTGATTGAGCGCGCCGGTGAAATTCGAGTACAGGTCGAGTCCATAGTGGTAGCCATAGACCATCGCGGACGACACGCCCCGGTCATCACGCCGGTGCCATTCGCCGCTCAAGCTCCCGCGCCAACTGCTGCCGCCGCTGTCCGGATCGAGCGTGCCGAAGCGGTCGAGATTGAAACCGCCCGGCACCGAGTTGCGGCCATTGATGGCGCGCTTGGGAATTTGATCCGTGCTCGTCCAGTCACCGTAGTAACCGAGACCGCTCACGCTCCAGCCGAGCGATTCATCGCCGCGCGAGTATTTGATCATCCCGTTGCCACGCCAGTAATCCGCCGGCTCCTCCCACGCGCCGTCGTCGTGCAGACCTTCCAGCGCGTAGATCAAATTCCCCTCCTTGAGCTTCGGCGAACTGGCCCAGAGCAAACGCCCGTAGTTGTTCATGCCGCCTTCCACCTTCAGCAAATCGTAGCCGATCTGATCGAGGTAACTGAGGTCCGCCGTGCCCACCGTGCCGAAGTCACCCGCCTCGGCGTAGTACGGCCCCTTGCGATAACTCACGCCGCGCAGCAGTTCGGGAATCACCCAGTTGATGTCCGTGTAACCCTGGCCGTGCGCGTGCGTGCCGAGATTGATCGGCACGCCGTCCACCGTGGTGGCGAAGTCCGTGCCATGATCGAGATTGAAGCCGCGCAGGAAATACTGGTTCGCCTTCCCGCCGCCCGCGTGCTGCGTGATGATGACCCCCGGCACCGTCTCCAAAACTTCACCAGGCCGCAGCAACGGACGCCGCGCCAGTTCCGCCTGCCCGACCGTGCCCTGCGTCGCGGAGTCCGCCACGCCGACCAAATCCTCCGCGCGCCCCACGACGGTGACGCCTTCGAGCTTGGTGACTTTGTTGGTGGACTCAACTTGCGCCGCTGCGCCCGGGACCAATGCCAGCGCCACTGCGCCGATGACTGACCAATAGCTGAGTTGATATTTTCGGGAGGTCCGACTGTTCCCGGCCACACGACCGGGACAGACACACTGCTGCTGCAAATTTGTTTTCATACACTTCGTTTCGTTTCACGCCACGCGCGGACAAACGTCCGGCGCGGCAGTTTCAATGACTGGGGAATCGATCCGCGCGGCGGGCCGGAGAAATTGCGGAAGACACTTCGGGCGTGGATCAGATCAAAGCGTCAGCCGTTCGGCGAGAAACCGCCGAATCCGGTCAGACGAAACGAGGCGGCGCGCGCCCCGGCAACAAGCGCCAGGAAACGGCGGAGAGAAGAACTTCCGTGCGAGGGAGGAAATTGCCGAGACAGATCAGAGCGAAAATCGCCACGGCGACCACGGCCACCGTTGCTTCCACCGAACCGCTGGTCAGCAAGGTGACAGCGCACTGATGCTCGCTGCTAGGGGCGTCATGGTGCAGCTCGTGATGCAGCGCCGGCACCGCCGCCAGAAGTTGAACACTGAGGAAGAGCAGCAGCATGAACGCGGCAACGCCCTGGGAGAACTTGCTCCCCTCGGCTCTGGCGCTCGTGATGCCGCAATGATTCATGGCTGGTTTCTTAACGGCCGGTACGCGGGCCTACTTGAGAGCCGGAGTTGCAAGCGAGTTGCAACTCGACGGAAGCCCGCGCCGTGAAGTCACGGAGCGGCGCGCGTTCAAGGTCTCGGCGGCCGGACCAGCGCGCGAATGGCCGACGACGGGCGGCAATGCTTGAAGACGATGCTCGCGCCTTGCGCCTTTTTGCTGTCGAAGCCGGCGCGCACGATGTTGTCCGCCATGCCCACCACGTTGCCGCGCTCGTTGAGAATCGGACAGCCGCTCGAACCGGGCGCGAACTCCGCCGTGATCGACATCATCTCCGCCGCGCCCGTCTCCGCCTGCCCCGTGAAATGCCGGGCCACGATTCCTTCCGTGAAGGTGTAGTAGTGCGACTCGGGATGCCCGAGCACGAACACGCGCGAGCCGACCGGCGCGGCATCCTCCAGCGGCAACGGCGTGAGCCGCGAACCGCCCATCTCAAGCCGCAGCAGCACCACGTCATTCGTCGCGCTGCTCGCCAGCACTTCGCGCACCGGGAAGCAGCGCCCGTCTCCCGCCATGACCACGAACTGCCGCGCGTCCTTGTCGTCCACGAGATGATGACAGGTGGCAATCACCCCGTCCGCCGTGAGCGCAAGGCCGGCCCCGGCGACGATGTGGTAGTTCGGACAATTTTTGCACAGATGCAAATACGCCACGACGAGTGTGCCGGCACGCGCACGCGCCGCGACTTCTTCCACGTTCAACTTTTCTTGTCCCGGCGGCGGCAACGTCAACGCCGCGCCGCCGCGCTCGACATGCGCGGCGATGTTCGAGGCCGCTGCGCCCCGGCCTGCGCGGAGGAATTCAGTCCCCGCGCGAATGAGTTCCTGCTCGATGGCTTCATCGTGAATGACGCGGCCGAGGCGGAAATTTTCCGCATTGGTCACGGAAGTGTTGGCCGATGCCAAAGCCACGCTGGCGGCGAGCAGGAGCAGCACGCGGGTGACACCACGCGCATTTGCCATTTGCGTCCCGAAACCACGGACTGCTTCCCGCAGATTCAGGAAGGCCGCAGATAAATCTACCCATCGGCGGCTTCCCTGAATCTGCGGGCGGTGCATGGACTTGGAGAAGTGCGCGCCTCCCGGCGGATTCCAAAATTCAATCGGCTTCATGGTGGAAGAACAA
Source organism: Pedosphaera sp. (assembly GCA_031380445.1). Classification (GTDB taxonomy): domain Bacteria; phylum Verrucomicrobiota; class Verrucomicrobiia; order Limisphaerales; family SIBH01; genus JANNGC01. Next base: position 1,558 of record JANNGC010000102.1, on the reverse strand, counting down.
CGGCGCGGCAGACGCATTGCTTGAGAACGGCGGGCAGCGCGACGGTCGTGCTCGCGCTGGCCGAGATAAAGTTCGTGAGCACCGTCCAGTTGGAAAAATTCGTCGTGCATTCGAGAGCGCAATGGCAGCCGGGTTTGGTCTGCACCGTGAGCAGCGCGTTTGTTCCGCCCGGCCCGCGCGCGAGGCTCAAGCGCGGACGCCACGGGATGTCCCGCACGATGAAGGTGTAGTCCACCGTCGGGCTGGCATTCGTCTGGCTGCTGCCCGCGAGCACGCCGCGTGCGCCGAGTCCGACGTGATACGTGCCGGGCGCGCTGAAGGCCCAGTTCACATGGACGTGTCCGCCCGACGACGCGAGCGCGATGGAGTCGGCGGCAAGGTCAATGCCGTCGCGCGAGTTCATGTGGACGACGGGCGAGCCGAACGGATCGACGTTGTAGAGCGCGAAGTGGCCGGGGCCGCTCAGACTGCGGAGTTCGAGACGAATCTGGTTGTTCACAAACGTGCCGGGCGCGATGCCCTGCGTGCCGATGCCGAGGTAAAGCAGTTCGGCATTCTCCACCTCCGGCAGCGTCCACGCACCGCCCCCCGCCGGGCCGAGAAAATTCGTGAACGCATTGGCAGCGACAAAACCAAACGCCGGATGACCGACGTGGAACGGAACGTCGGCCGCCTCGTAGTCACCAAAGTCGAAATCGTAGATGAACAGGTGCCACTGCTGGCTCGCAAAGGAGAGTTGCACATGGACGTGCTGCGCGCGGGCGGGAATGACGGCAAAGAGCAGGACCACGGAAGACACGGAAAACACGGAAACAAAACGGCGCGCGGCTCGAAGGTGCCCAAGCCGTTTGGACAAAAAGGTTCTCATTCCATTTTCCGTGTCTTCCGTGTCTTCCGTGGTTCTCATCATCAGGAACAAGCGGAGCGGCCACCCTCCGGCGACCGCTCCGCCCGGGTGTTCACTTACAACTTCCGCAGGCGGAAGAACTGGTTCCCGCTGCTCGGCGTGCGCAACGTCTTCGTCCCCGTCTGCTGCGCGCTTTCGCCGCTGCCGATGTGATCTTCCTCCGGCGCGGTCGCCACGGGCGTCCACGGGCCGGTCACGACCGGCGCGCTTTCCAGCGCATGGCCGTCCGTCGCCAGCGGCATCTGGACGTGAACGAATTTCGCAATGGTCAGCGCCGGGCCGCTGCTCACGCGGAAACGAATCGTCACGATCCCCGACTCCAGCGGGCCGGAAGCCGCCGCGTCCACGAGCTTGAACTTCAAGTCATACGTGCCGGGCGCGGCGTTGGTCTCCGTCCAAAGCACGGGCTTGAAGTCGAAGTTGTTGCCGCTGCCGAGCGCCACGCGGTCGCCGGGATTGGTGGCGATGTCCTGCGTCGTGGCGTTGCCCAGATGCAGGCCGGGCGTGAGCGAGATGAGTTCAAGCGCCACGGTCGCGCCGGCCAGGCTTTGCGTGCGCAGCCCGCCGCTGCTGTTGAACATGAACCATTCGCCCGAGCCGTAGCCGTAGTAGTTCGTGACCGCCCCCGCCGTGATGTTCGTCGTGAGCGTG
>JANNGC010000043.1:0-12337 GCA_031380445.1 Pedosphaera sp. | reverse complement strand
CGCTTTGAGGCCTCGCACTGTCGTTTTGTCAACGGCCGCTCCGCTTTGCTTACCCTTTACGGCGGCAGTGAACAGTTGGTTGGATTTACGAACAACTTGTTTCGCTCCACGGATTTTATCCTGACCGGGAATTCTCCGGCCATTTTCTCCGCCTACAACAATTTGTTCAAGGATGGCTCCTTCAGCCTGGCGGGTGGCAACGCAGCTTGGCGCATTTATGACAACGTCTTCGATCACGCCGGTGTGTCCGATGATGCCAGCCCCAGTGTGGGCGGCAAGAATGCCTACGTGGCCACCGCCAGTCAGCTTTCGTTTGATGCTACGCCGCTGACGCTGAGCAGTCTCAGCTACGCCAGTGGCCCGCTGGGACTTTATTACATCGACGAACCCACGCTGGAAAATGCGGGCAGCCGAACTGCCGCCGCTGCCGGTCTTTACCATCACACCACGCGGCCCAGTCTAAGCACGGAGGCCGCATCCCAAGTGGACATTGGTCTGCACTATCTGGCTGGAACGGTCGTGAACGGGCAACTTGTTCTGACTGATGCGGACGCCGACCTCGTGCCGGATTACTTGGAAGACGTGAATGGCAACGGCACCCAAGAGTTGGGCGAAACGAGCCTGACTCGCCAGGACAGTCCGTTTGTCCGCCGTCAGGAAACACTCGGGCCGAGCAGTCGACGGACGCCGTTGGTCATTTCGGAAATCATGTACAATCCTTCCGCCGGGGTCAGCAAATTCATCGAACTCTATAACACGCATTATCTGCCGCAGGACATGGACGGGGTTAGTATCAAGTTTGCTGCGAGTGGCCAGACCATTACCTTTCCACCCGGCACGCTGATTCAACCGAATGCCTATTGGGCAATTATTTTGGGCAACGGTGCTCTCTCCGCGAGCGGTGACACCATCCAAGTGCTCAATAAGCAGGGAGCTGTCCTCCTGCTGGTGGAGTTCTCTGCCAATGCTCCTTGGCCTTATCAGTCTGGTAAAGCAGGCCATTCTTTAGTTCTGGCTAACCCTTCCTATGGTGAGGGAGATCCTCGGGCTTGGGCTGCTAGCAGGCTGCGAGGCGGCTCGTTCTTCGCAGCGGAGTCCAATCCTGCCGATTTGTTCAATGCCATCCGAATTAACGAGTTTTTGGCGAATCCTCCGAGCGGACAGGAGGATTTCATTGAACTGTACAACGCGTGCAATGACTTTGTGGATGTTTCCGGCTGCTACCTTTCGGATGCTTCCGGTACCCTGAACAAGTTCGTTATCCCGCCCGGCACGGTGATTTCACCGCGCGGTTTCGTGCATTTCATGCGTAAGCCAAGCAATCCTGCCCCGAATGAGTTCACTTTCGACATACTGCCCCCTGGCCAAAATGAGGACGATCTTTTCCTCACAAATCCACAACAAACACGGATCCTTGACGCCATCCGTTTTGGAGGACAGGCACAAGGCGTAAGTAACGGACGCAGTCCAAATGGAGCGCCCACATTCAGCGAATTAACAACACCAACGCCCGGGGCAGTGAACAGCGCGACACTGACGCGCGATATTGTCATCAACGAAATCATGTTCAATCCCATCTCGGGGAACGAAGACCATCAATACATTGAAATTCGCAATCGTGGCACGACCGTCCAGTCGCTACAGGGGTGGACCATTTCCGGGGTCGGTTTCAATGGCTTCGGCAACTTTCAACTACAACCAGCGGCGTTCGTGGTCGTGGCCAAAAACAAGCCGGTGTTAGCAACCCGCTATCCCGCTGGTCAACTTGTGGACGGGTTAAACTTGTTTGGCAGTTACCCTGCATTCCTTTCCAAATCAGGTGAAAGAATTGCCTTGGTCAATTCGGCCGGAGTAGTCATTGATGAAGTCACCTACGGCGATGGAGGCGGATGGACGCGCTGGGCGGACGGCGATGGTGCAAGCATTGAACTCGTGAACGCGGATTCCGACAATCGCCTGGCCCCCAACTGGGCCGACAGCGCCGCCCCGGTTGCACCTTGGACGACCGTGGAGTTCACCGGTTCGCTCATTCAGGGAGACGGCGTTTCACCCGTCAACGCTCTGGAAATAATCCTGCTCGGCGAAGGCGAATGTCTGGTGGATAATGTGGAAGTAATCTCAGACAGCATGGACCAGATCAGCAATGGCAGCTTCACTTTGGGAACAAACGGTTGGAATTCTCAAGGCAACCACGATCTCTCCGGCTGGTCATCCACCGGCGGCCACGGCGACAACGGCGGTTGCCTCCACCTCCGCGCCACCGGGCCGGGCGATTATCTGGACAACCGGATTCTTTCCGATGATTGGACAACGGCACTCGCGCCAAACTCCAATGCGACAATCCGAGGCAGAGTACGCTGGCTGCGCGGTCATCCTGAAATTGTTCTGCGCTTGCGTGGCAACTCGTTGGAAGCGGCGTCCACTTTGGCCTTGCCCACCAACCTTGGCACTCCGGGCCTGCCGAATAGCCAGGCGCAGGCCAGTCCCCGGCCCGCTATCAGCGAGGTCACGCACGATCCCGCGCTGCCGCAAGCGAACGAGCCAGTGGTGGTCACCGCCCGTGTCCAGCATGCCGGCGCGGTGGATCCGCACCTCCGCTATCGTATTGATCCTTCTTCCATGCTGGAGACTCTCACGATGATGGATGACGGCACGGGCGGGGATCGCCTGGCCGGCGATGGAATCTGGAGCGCCAGCATTCCGGGTCAGGCCGCTGGAACGCTCGTGGCCTTCCATATCCAAGCCGATGGGATCGGGGTGGCGTCCCGCTTCCCGGTTGAGGAGATTGTTTATCCGGGTGATGTGGAACGGCGCGAGTGTCTGGTGCGCTTTGGCGAGGCCATGCCCAACGGCACTTTCACCAGCTACCGTTTTTGGCTCACGGAAGCCACTACCAATGAATGGGGCGGCCGGCTTAAACTTCACAAGACCCCGCTCGACACCTCCTTTGTCTATGGCGGAGAACGGATCGTTTATAATGCGCGGGCCGCTTACAGTGGGAGCGATCTCTCAATCAAAGAATATTTCAACGGCCCACTCGGATCGCACCCCTGCGGGTACCTCGTCAAATTCCCGAAAGACGACCGGCTGAACGGTTCCGGCGAAATCTTTCTGAAGTCCAAAACACCTGCGCTGACCGATTTGCAATGCGCGCACTGGCTGATCGGGCAGCTTGATTTGCCCACGTTGCACCGGCGCTTTGTCCATTTGGATGTCAATGGTGAGCGCCGGGGACTTGCCACGTTCGATGCCGTTTATGAGGACACGCAAAAGCCGGGCGGGGATTTCCTGGAGCAGTGGTATCCCGGTGCGGATCAGGGCGATTTATTCAAGATCGAAGTTTGGTGGCGAGCTTTCGTGGGAGCAAATGTGGGCGATGATATCGCCGCCACCCTAACCAGCTACCTTCATCCCGATGGCTCGACAAACATCACCCGCTACCGCTGGACTTTCCAGAAGGAGCAGGGGTTCAAAAATGACTACGCGAGCCTCTTTGCCTTGGTGGATGCCGTTGACCCAGTGCCCATGAACACGGCTGCCGTTGAAGCCCAGGCGGACATGGAGAACTGGATGCGAACCTTGGCTGCCGAACGTGCGATCGGGAATTCGGACTCCTATGGGATTAATGCCGGTCACAATATGTACGCCTACAAGCCACCCGGAGGCTTGTGGCAATTGAACATTTGGGACGTGGATTTCATCACGTCTGTTCCTGCCACCCAGGATCCGTTCCAGCCCGCTGCACAAACGCCGGAAGTCAATCGAATGCTGGAGCAACCATCGTTTCGCCGGGCGTTTTTGCGCGGACTCAAGGATGCCGCGAACGGGCCCATGCAAGCGGCGGCCTACAATGCCTTCCTCGACCCGACCGCGCAGGCGCTGGCCGCCAACGACTTGTCCACCGCGAATGTCGATCTTCTCAAGACCTACTTCAACACCCGGAGTGCCACCATTCTCGCCCTCTCGGAACTGCAACCCGGAATCTTGTTCGCCATTGCCAACAACGGTGGAAACAATTTCACGACCACTGACACCAGTGTGGTTCTGACCGGAACTGCGCCGGTGGAAGCGAGAACCATCGACGTGAACGGAGCCACGGTGGCGACCGCACTGACCTGGGCAAACTCAACCACTTGGAACGTCACCCTGTCGCTCCAAACAGGGGCCAACACGATCACCATTCAAGGCCGCGACAGGAGAGGAAACACACTCACCGGTTACACGGATTCCATCGTGATCACGCGGCAGTAACCCAATGAAATCAATCGTCATGAAAACCATCTGTTTTTTTTCTGTGCGTCTCCTCGCCCCGCTGGTTTTGTTGTTTATTACGGTGTTCGCGCGAAATGGCTTTGCCCAAAGCGCACCCTCCATCGTCTGGAGCACCAACGCACACGCCACCTATAGCATCGTTACTGACTTGGCCTTTTCAAGCGACGGAAACTTGCTTGTTTCTGGTTCTTCTGACCAAACCGCCAAGCTGTGGTTTGTAGCCAATCGTGAACTACTTCGCACTTTTTCAATTGGAACCAGTCAAGTTGGCACATTGATTTCAGTGGCGATCTCTTCGGATGGCACCCTGATTGGTGCTGGAGATGGTGATGGTAAGGCTCGTGTCTGGCAAATTTCGACGGGGCAGCGGCTCTGGATTGCTGGGCCAAACAATCAAGCCGTGTATTCCGCAGCGTTCAACCGGTCCAACAACCTTTTCTGTGCCGGACGGGATGCGGGGTTTCGCGTAAGCGACGGCCAAACAGGGCAGGGGTTGCAGTTGATAAATGATCAAAGCGTTTTTGATTCACGCTTTTCACCCGACGGCACCCTTTTAGTCGTGGGCAACTCGGATAGCACCGCTCGCCTATACGGCATCCCAGCGGCTGCCAGCGAGCCGACCAACACCTTCATTCGAGACTTCATTGGTCATTCGCAACCTGTCATGTCCGTGGATTTCTCGCCGAACGGCAAACTTTTGGCCACCTCGGCGGGTGACGGTACGGCCCGGTTGTGGAACACAACGAATGGCGCACAAGTCCGCGTCTTCGAAAATGGAGGAGGCACCGGGCTATCATCATCCATTTTTGGCTTCGGTGTGGGGCGAGCGCGTTTCTCAGCAGATGGTAAAACCCTTCTGACTTCGTCAAACAGCACGCTTCGGTTCTGGCGCGTCTCGGATGGCAAACTGCTTCTGACGTACACTAACGTAGGTAACGGTGTCATCGCCGTATCCCCGGACGGCAAACATTTCGCCTACGGCACGGGCATCGGCGCGATTAACGAAACCAACACCACCGTCTATCTGGCCCGGATGCCGCTGTTCATCACCGAAGCCGCCGTGCGCACGAATGCCTTTCAACTCGAATGGCAGGGCGGCACCGGCCTCTATCACGTCGAGCAACGTACCAACGGTATCCTCAGCCCTTGGCAAGTCATCGCCGGTCCCATGACCAACTCGAACCTGAGCCTGCCCCTCACCAACGGCAGCCGCTTCTTCCGCATCCAAAACGTGGAAATCCCTCCGTGACCCCCCAGCATCTGGGCCTTGCTCACCTCGGCGCCGCCCCCCTGCTGCTGCGAAGAAAAGCCCGTCCGCAGCCTCCCGCCCCGCGCCAGTAATGCTCTCCAGTGGGTCGCCCTTTTCCACCACACCAACCCCTCCAGCGTTTGGTTTCTGAGCGGCGTTTGCGCCGCTGATGGGCGGGCGTAACGCCGACATTCGTGTCGGCAGGGAGTGAGGTTTTCCAACCTCCCGTTCCCGCCGGCCAGCCTGCTCGAACGCGCCAGACGAGGAACACGAGACACGAATGTCTCGGAACCGGCCGGCTGGAAAGCCGGCGTTACGGGCGGCGATCTCGGCGGAGTGGGGTGGCGATGATGAGCGTGGTCTGGCGCTCGGCGCGGAGGGCGAGGAGCAGTTCGATGATCTCGTCGCCGGTGTGCGAGTCGAGGTGGCCGGCCGGTTCGTCAGCGAGAGGACTGCTTTGATTTCAAGAATGAGTGAACAGAGCGCAAATCGTGAAATTTTTCACAAAGTTCTTGCGCGGCAAAAATCACTTCGCCAACATTCCGCCGACGTGAGCAGGGCCGCTAATTTTTTAGGCGGCCTTTCGGTTTCAGAGAATTGATGGAGAAAACTTTGCCCTCGGTGGTTTGATCGCTCGTTTCGCCGTCCGTCCGGTGCAACGCGCAGCAAATCCCGGGCATTAAACCCATGTCAGACGTTTTTCCGAAATGGACGAACACGCTACCCTTCAAGGTGGCGTTGGGAGTGGCCTTGACGGGCGCGCTCGTCGCGGCGGGCGCGTGGTACTATCTCACGCCCAAGTATTCTCGCGTCGGCTACCAGCCCACCCAGCCCGTCGGTTTTTCCCACGCGGTTCATGCCGGGCAGCTTGGCATGGATTGCCGTTACTGCCATAGCACGGTGGACAAGTCTTGGTATGCGAACGTGCCGGCGGCCAACGTCTGCATGAACTGCCACAACACGGTGTTGAAAGACGACCCGCGTCTCGCGCTGATTCGTGACAGCGCCGCAACCGGCAAGCCGGTGCCGTGGGTGCAGATTCATCGCACTCCCGATTACGCTTATTTCAATCACTCCGTCCACGTCACGCGCGGCGTGAGCTGCGTCGAGTGTCACGGGCGCATTGACCAGATGGAAGAAGTCGCTCAGGTCAAGCCGTTGCACATGGCGTTCTGTCTCGACTGTCATCGCAATCCCGCGATGGCCATTCGTCCCGCCGACAAAGTCACTGACCTCGCCTTCAAGTGGGATAACGATCCCGAAAAAGCGGCACTGAAACAAAAACTGTTTGGCGAAAAGGCCGTGCATGACTGGAAAATCCAGTCCCAGGAAAACTGCTCCGCCTGTCACCGATGAAAACCATTCCTCCGCAATGTCCTGAGCCGGAAACGGTGAAATACTTCCGCAGCATCGAGGCGCTGGAGAATTCTCCCGAAGCGCGCGCGTGGGTGGATCGCGAGTTCCCTGCCGGCGCGAGCGAGAACGAGGGCGACTTCAACCGCCGCGACTTCATGAAGCTGATGTCGGCTTCGATGGCGCTGGCGGGCGCGGGCATCCTCGGTTCGGGCTGCCGCAAACCGGAGCAGCACATTTATCCGTTTGCGAAGCTGCCGGATGATTACGTCCACGGCGTCTCCAAGTTTTACGCGACGGCGTTCCCGACGCGCAGCGGCGCAATTCCGTTGTTGGTGAAGTCGCACGAAGGGCGTCCGACGAAAGTCGAAGGCAATCCCGAGCATCCCGACAGCAACGGCGGCACGGATGTGTTCGCGCAGGCGTCCATCCTCAGTCTCTACGATCCGGATCGCGCGCAGTTCAACGGCCCGCGTGAAGCGGCGCTGACGAAGCTCGGCGACATCGCGACGAAGTTTTCCGCGAACCAAGGCGCGGGTCTGGCGTTCCTCTTGGAGCGCGGCACGTCGCCCTCTCGCAATCGCGTGCAGCAGGCGATTCAGCAGAAGTTCTCTGGTGCGAAGTTCTACGCTTACGAGCCGGTGGATTTCGACATTCATCGGCAGGCCGCGTCGTTGGCTGCGGGCCGTTCGGTCACGCCGTATTTCAAATATGCTCAGGCCAAGGCGATACTCTCGCTCGACTGTGATTTCCTCGGTGGCGACGGCGAGACGCATCTGAACATGCGTGATTTTTCCAAGAGCCGTCGCGCGTCGAAGGACGCGATGAACCGCCTTTACGTCGCGGAAGCATTGATGTCGCAGACGGGCATGAACGCCGACCATCGCTTGCGCGTGGCGTCGAGCCAGGTGATTGCGATTGCCGCCGCGATTGCCGCGAAGCTCGTCACGGGCTTTGACGCGAGCAAGTTCCCGCTGCCCGCTGGCGTGGATGCCAAGTGGGTCGAGGAATGCGCGAATGATTTGAAGGCGGGCGGCGCGACGTCGCTCGTCGTGGCTGGTTATCGTCAGCCCGTCGCGGTGCATTTGCTGGCGCACGCCATCAATGCCGCGCTCGGTGCGCTGGGCAAGACGGTGGAGTTCCGCGAGACGCCCGACTTGAAAGAGCAGGGGATTGCCCAGCTCGCCGAGTCGCTCAACAAGGGCGAAGTGGACACGCTCGTCATCCTTGGCGGCAACCCGGTCTATAACGCTCCGGCGGATCTCAATTGGGCCGCCACGCAGCGCAAGGCCAAGACGGTCGTGCGCCTCGGCTACTACGAGGACGAAACTTCCGCCCTCGCGGATCAAAATCTCCCCGCCGCGCACTACCTCGAATCTTGGGGCGATGTGAAGACGGCGGACGGCACGACGGTCATCGTGCAGCCGCTCATCCAGCCGTTGTTTGGTGGTTTGACGGAACTTGAAGTACTCGCACGCGTCGGTGGCTTGGCGGAAACGGACGCTTACAAGATCACGCGCGAAACTTCCGGCCTTGGCGAAGAAGCGTGGAAGAAGGCGCTGCATGACGGCTTCGTCGCGGACACCGCGAGCAAGCCCGTCAACGTCGCTTTCAACGCCGCTGTCCTTGCGCCCGCTCTGGCAAACGTGACCGTTCCCACGCCCTCGAAGGAAAATCTCGAAGTCATTTTCGCCCGCGACTACAGCGTGGATGACGGCCGCTGGGCTAACAACGGCTGGCTTGTCGAAGTTCCTGATCCCGTCACCAAGATGACGTGGGACAACGCCGTGCTCGTCAGCCGCCAGACGGCGGTGGACCTCGGCGTGAAGAACGCGCAGTTCGTCGAACTCTCGCTCGCCGGCAAGACGCTGCGCGCCCCCGTGTGGGTCGTGCCCGGCATGGCGAATAACACGCTCGGTCTCCCGCTCGGCTTCGGTCGTGCGAAGGGCGGACGCATCGCGAATTTCAACGGCAAGCAGGTTGGTTTCGATTTCTATCCGCTGCGCAGTGCGGCCAATCAAGGCTTCGCCGTTGGCGCGAAAGTTTCCGCCGTTGCCGAGCAATACAGTTTCGCCTGCACGCAGGATCACTGGTCGCTGGAAGGCCGCCCGATCATCCGCGAGATCACGCCGAAGCAGGTGGGTGATAAGGACGCTGTCCTAAAGGCGTTTGACTTCCCGCCGCCGCCCGGGGGCAACGACACGCTTTATCCGAACCCTTTCGACGCGATCAAAGCGAAGGGTCTGCACCAGTGGGGCATGGCCATTGACCTGAACACTTGCGTCGGTTGCAACGCCTGCGTCATTGCGTGTCAGAGCGAGAACAACGTGCCGGTCGTCGGCAAAGATCAGGTCCGGCGCGGTCGTGAGATGCTCTGGCTGCGCATTGATCGTTATTTCACGGGCACGCCCGCTGCGGAAAAAATCCGCGCTGAGAAGAATGAAGTTCTCCAGCCCGACTGGGATCAGCACAAGCAGACGTGGATTGATGATCCGCAGGTCGTGACCCAGCCGATGATGTGCCAGCACTGCGAAGCCGCGCCGTGCGAAAGCGTCTGCCCGGTCAACGCCACCGTCCACGACGAGGAAGGGTTGAACCTGATGGTTTACAACCGCTGCGTCGGCACGCGCTATTGCTCGAACAACTGCCCGTGGAAGGTGCGCCGGTTCAATTATTTCGATTACACCAAGCGGCCGATCACGAACCTCTACAAGCCGACGCTGACCTTCAAGCCCACGAAGCCCGAGGACGAGTTCGAGCTGCTCAAGCTCGCGCGCAATCCTGATGTGACCGTGCGGATGCGCGGCGTGATGGAGAAATGCACGTTCTGCGTGCAGCGCATCGAGGGCGCAAAGATTGCCCAGAAGGTCAAGGCCGGCCAGTCGGCGGACGTCATCGTTCGCGACGGCACGATCAAGACTGCGTGCCAGCAGGCGTGCCCGGCGGAGTCCATCGTCTTCGGCGACATCAACGATCCGAAGAGCGTGGTGTCGCTGGCCAAGGCCGACTCGCGCAACTACTCGACTCTGGAGTTCCTGCACACCAAGCCGCGTTTGACTTACTTGGCGCGCGTGCGCAACCAGAACGAGAAGATGCCGGACTACCATCCTATGCCGTTCACGTCCCAAGTTTATTCCGACCACGCCGGTGGCCACGATAGCGGCGGCGGTCACGGCGGTGGCACCAACGCCGCCGCGCACAAGGAAGGAGCGAAGCACTAATGGCCTCGACCGCCAACAAAGTCGTGCTGAACGATCCGCCGCACGGACTCGAGCGCGAGCCGCTGGTTGCGAACAACCGCAGCATCGGCTGGATTTCCGACGCCGTCTGCCGCCTGACCGAAGACAAGGTGCCGCTCTGGTGGTGGCTAGCCTTCGTGCCGAGCGTCATCTTCATGGGCATCCTTGGTGCGATGCTCGGCTACCAGATTACGACCGGCGTCGGCGTGTGGGGCAATCACCATCCCGAAATGTGGGGCTGGGACATCATCAACTTCGTCTGGTGGATCGGCATCGGCCACGCCGGCACTTTGATCTCGGCGATTCTTTTCCTCCTCCGCCAGAAATGGCGCACGGGCGTGAACCGCGCCGCCGAGGCCATGACCATTTTCGCCGTGATGTGCGCGGGCATCTTCCCCGCCATCCACGTCGGTCGTGTGTGGTACGACTGGTGGCTGTTCCCGATTCCGAACAACTACAACCTCTGGCCGCAGTTCAAATCGCCGCTGATGTGGGACGTGTTCGCCGTCTCGACGTACTTCACCGTGTCCGCGCTGTTCTGGTATGTCGGTCTGGTGCCTGACCTCGCGGTCATTCGCGACCGTGCGAAGACCAAGATTAAGAAAATCGCCTACGGTCTGCTCTCGCTCGGCTGGTCCGGCTCGAACCGCCACTGGAGCAACTACGAGAAGGCGTATTTGATTCTCGCCGGTCTTTCGACGCCGCTCGTGCTGTCCGTTCACTCCATCGTGTCTTTGGATTTCGCGGTGTCGCAGTTGCCCGGTTGGCACACCACCATCTTCCCGCCCTACTTCGTGGCTGGCGCAATTTTCTCCGGCTTCGGCATGGTGCTCACGCTGCTGTTGCCGCTGCGCAAATTGCTCAAGCTTGAAGACCTGATCACGATGCGCCACATCGATCTGATGTGTAAAGTGACGCTCGCGACGGGCAGCATCGTTGGCTACGCCTACTGCATGGAATTCTTCATCGCCTGGTATGGCGGCAATCCCTACGAGCGCTTCACCTTCATGAACCGCGCGTTCGGCCCGTTCGGCTGGAGCTACTTCCTGATGATGCTTTGCAACGTCATCACGCCGCAGTTCTTCTGGTTCAAGTGGTGCCGGCAGAATCTCGCGTTCGTGTTCGGTATGTCGATTCTCGTGAACATCGGCATGTGGTTCGAGCGCTTCGTCATCGTCGTGACTTCGCTGCATCGCGACTTCCTGCCGTCGAGCTGGGGTTACTACAAGCCCACGATTGTGGACATCATGACCTACCTCGGCACGTTCGGGTTGTTCTTCACCCTGTTCCTGTTGTTCCTGCGCTTCGCCCCGGTGATTGCGATTGGAGAAGTGAAGGCCATCACGCCTTACGCTGACCCGCATCATCCGCTCGGCGGCGCGAAAGGAGGGCACCACTGATGAGCTTGAAATTTGGCATGCTCGCGGAATACGCGACGCCCGCAGACCTGATGCACGCGGCGGAAAAAATTCGTGACGCCGGTTTCCGGCGCTGGGACGTATTCAGCCCGTATCCGATCCACGGGATGAACCAGGCGATGGGCCTCAAGAACTCGAAGGTTGGCTGGTTTGGGTTCACCGGCGGCGTGATCGGCTACACCACCGGCATGGTCATGATCTGGTGGATGAACGCGCACGACTATCCGATCCTCGTCGGCGGCAAGCCCATGTTCAGCCCGCACTACGCCTTCCCGCCGTCGTACGAACTGACCATTCTGTTCACGGCTATCGGCTCGATTCTCGGCATGATGTTTTTGAACCGGCTCCCGAAACTCTACAATCCGCTCTTCAAGTGTGAGCGCTTCAAGCTCGTCACGCATGACCGCTACTTCCTCGTCGTCGAGACGACCGACCCGAAGTATTCGGAGGCTGAAACCCGCAAACTGCTCGAAGCGACCGGCAGCAAGCACATCGAGATTGTGGAGGACTAATGCGCTACTTCCTTCTACTTCTCGCGCTGGCCGTCGTGACCGTGATGGGCGTCTTCGGCAAACGTGGCGACACTTTCAAGCGCCCGCCGATGGAAATTTTCCAGGACATGGATCGTCAGGCGAAGCTCCGTCCCCAGACTCCGAACCTCACGTTCGCCAATGGCCGTTCCTCGCAGGAACCCGTGGCGAACACCGTGGCGCGCGGCGACCACTACGAGAACAACGCCATCAACACCGGACGTATCCCCGGCTCGACGAACTTCGTCGCGAACATCCCCGTGCCGGTGACCGAGC
>JANNGC010000036.1:0-2016 GCA_031380445.1 Pedosphaera sp. | reverse complement strand
CGGCGGGGCGTTAAGCGGCGATGGCCCGGCCATCGGAGCGGTGGGCCGGTCTTCAAACAGAGACGGAACAATGTTGGCTCCAGCTAATGTGAGCGTGCCGCCGTTGTGAATGTCCGCGCCACCCGTGGTGGACGTGTTCCCGGCGACAATGCTGTTGGTGATGGAGAGCGTGCCGTAGGAGCTGAAAATCCCGCCGCCTGCGCCATCAGTGACGGCCCGGGCCGAGTTGCCGGTGATGGTGCAGTGCGAGACGCCCACCGAACCGCTGTCGTTGGCAATCGCGCCGCCAAAGGCGGCGGCGGCGGTGTTCGCAGTGAAGGTGCAGTGAAAGAGCGAGAGCGTGGCGGCGGCGGTATGATTGAAAATCGCCCCGCCGTTGTGGCCGGCCACATTGCCCGTGAGGGTGCAGCCGGTGAGCGTCACCGGGGATTCAGTGTAAATCGCGCCGCCGTTGACGATGGCGCTCCCTCCGCCCTGCGCGAGGGTGAGGCTGCGCAAGGTGAGATGGCCCGCGCCGGTGACATTGAAAAGGCGGAAGTTCCCCGCCGCGCCCTGATTGGCTTGGCCCCGAATGGTGAGGCCGCCGGTCAGGCTGCTGGCGTCAATCGTGACGCTTTTCGTCAGTGCAATCTCGGAGGTGAGTTGGATGGTCTGGCCGGAGAGCGCGTTGGTGAAGGTGATGGTGGAACCGGCAGGCCAATACGCAACGACATAACGAAGGGAACCAGGACCGGAGTCCGCGTTGTTGACGACCACCGGGCTGGTGTCCGGGAACTCCACCGCGCCGATGTCCGCGAATGGGCCGGCCAGGCGCGGGAACCCGCGCTGGTCGGTGACGAAGCCCGGGCCGTTGGCGCAACCGTTGAGGGCGGGCGAACCGGGCAGCGGCGGCATGGTCGGCGTGGGGCCGCCGTAGTGGCCGAGCGGGGCGAGGAGCGCGCTCACGCCGGTGAGATTGCCATTCACACCGTGGTTCACCGCCGAGTCGGCGGCGTCGCCGATGAGGCAGCCGGCGGCGGCGATGAGCCGGGCGCGAATCCACAGGTCCGGCCCGGGACCGCTGCCGGACGTGTTGCCGGCGATGATGCAGTTCGTGGCATAGATCATGGAGTGGTAGCCATAAACTCCGCCGCCCCCTAGGCCATTGCCCGCGCCGTCAAGCTGATTTCCCGAGATGGTGCAGTGGATCAAGGTGAGGCTCCCCTTGTCACCATGAGAGGCGATGGCACCGCCATTCTTCCCGGCTGTGTTGCGCGTGAAAGTGCTGTTGAGGATCACGAGCCGCCCGGCGGTGCTGCTGATGCCGCCGCCTGTGGACTTGGCCTGGTTGGCCACCACGGCGCAGTTCTTCAACAGCAAATCTCCGCCGTTGGCGATGCCGCCGCCCGAACCGTCGGAGGCCCGTCCGTTGGTGATCGTCAGCGAGTCCAAAACCACGGTCGCGTTGCTGGCGACTTTGAACGCGCGCCATTGCCCGTTGCCGTCGAGTCGAATCCCGCCCGGCAGCGCGGAGGCGTCAATGGTGAGGCTCCGGTCCAGCGTCAACTGGTCGCTCGTGAGCCGGATGGTCCGGCCGGAAAGATTCGTGGCGAAGGTGATCGTCGCGCCGTCGGTGGATTTCAGAATGCTCTCGCGCAGCGAGCCGGGGCCGGTGTCGGCGGTGCTGGTGACGAGCCACGTTTGCGGCCCGGACAAGGCGGCGGTGACCTCCCGCTTCGGCGGGCGCAGCCAGATCGCCACGATGACGCCAGCAAGAATTACGGCGAGCGCGACGAACGCCGCCGCAACGCGGCGCAGCCTTGGCGAAGCGGAGCGCCGAGCATCGCTCGGCCCAGTGGTGGCCAGCCTCGCGCTGCCTGGCGTGTCGCTTCCGACTCCGCTCGCAGCGCGAGCGGAGCCACCTTCCTCCGGCCCGGCCTGAATTTTCTCCAGATCGCGGCGCAACTCCGCCGACGACTGGTAGCGCGCGGCGCGGTCGGGCTGCATGGCGCGGTCGATGACGGCGTCAAAGCGCGC
>JANNGC010000022.1:0-6925 GCA_031380445.1 Pedosphaera sp. | reverse complement strand
CGGTTTGAACGCTCTCCAACACGCGACGCGACGCGTTCCCAAGCATCCTGAATGATGTCATGAAGCTCATCCAAACTCTTCTGTGGCTCGTCAACATTCATGGGCAGCGGCCTAACATAGTATTAGGCCAAACCTCGGGATTGGGTTTGGCCTAGTATGCTTCATGGTCATGGGTGAGTAGAACCGCATTCCCGAACCTTCCGCAAGCTTCCCTTGGCTTCGTCTCCACGCGCCTGCGCGCGCCGGGCGGATGCCGGGGCGACCGGAGTTCACGCCCTCGGGCTCCGGAGCGTTTCCCGCTGGCTCCGGGGCATTTCCCACCCGCCCCGGAGCGTTTCCTTGGTGCCCCGGAGTAGTTCCCGAGGGACCTGGAGCGTTTCCCAGCCACTCCGGAGCGTTTCCCGAGGGGTCCGGAGCGCTCCGGGGTGCCCGGGAAACGCTCCGGGGCGGTCCGGCGTGGGCACTTTGCATGACTTTTTGCTTGAACGTGCCAGTTCGTCCTACAATATGCCGCCCGTATCCCGTTTCTTTCTCAGGCTGGCCTTGCTTGGGCAGGGTTGGTCTCGCAACTGAACATTCAGGGATGGGATCATCGAAAGGTCAGCTATGAGTTACAGTCGAGAATTCAAACAGCTCCGCATCACCCGCACGTATTCCTGCATGAAGGTCATCAAGAACGGCGTGCCGTCCTGGGAGTGGAGCGAGAAAACGGTGGTCGCCTTCAAGTCGGATTATGACGCGGTCATTGCGCTCATCATCACGGAGGCGGATGAGGCGGCGGATACCACGGGCGCGCGCGGCACGCGGGATGAGAACCTCGCCACGCTGATGGAGAAGGCGCAGCTCGGCGCGGGGCTGTTCCGCATCAAGTATCGGAATGATGCGCCCAAGCTGCAGCTCTTCCGCGGGCTGCGGCTGGATGCGAATTCCATCGTGGGCAAGGTGGCGCAGGCGGTGGCCTTGGAGAGCGCGTGGAAGCAGGCGGACGCGGCCTATGTGCTGGAGGACGGGACGACGCTGGCGCAGTTCACCACGCTGCGGGCGTTGTGCGGCACGAGCCAGCTTTCCGTCTCGGACGAGGGGGCGGAGGAGTCCGAGGTGTCGGCCCGGGTGCGGGATGATTTGGATGAGCTCTATGATCTGGCGGTGGCGTGGTATGGCGTGGCGGCGTTGAAGTATGCGGAGGGAACGTCGCGCGGGGACATGATCCGGGGCTACATCCCCACCGCGCCCGCGGCCAGCGGCGACGTGCCGGAGCAAGCCGTGCTCACGGCGGAGTCAGGCATCGGGCAGGCGCAGCTCATGGTGGTGGCGCTGGGCGCGGGCCGTTTCACGATCCGTTACCGCCCCGTGGGGGAGACGGACTGGATCGACGTGGTGGTGGCGCACGAGACGGGGAGCTTCACGCACATGAGCCTGACGCCGGGCTTCTACGAATACATCGCCCTCGGCCACAACAACAACGGCGACGGGCCGGAGAGCGAAGTGGTGACGGTGGAGGTCACTTAGAAATCTGAAAGCTGAGAGGGGGGAACTTTGAACTTTGAACTCTGAACAGTCGAACTTTGAACGGGGAAGCCTCGAATGAACGACGCCTTCCCGTTCAAAGTTCAGAGTTCAACTGTTCAAAGTTCAAAGTTCCCAATCCAAAAACCAAAAAGCTGAAACAGGTCTCCCCGTTTCAGCCTTTCAGCTTTTCAGCTTTTCACTTCTGCGCCGCCCACTTCGCGGCGTTCACGAGCAACTGTTTGTATTCCGGCAGGTCGTGCGCGCGGGCGTCATGGCCCAGGGCCAGACCGACGACGCGGGTCTGCGGATGCTTGACCACGAAGACGCTGGGGTAGGGCTTCTGGTCGCGCTTGCTCGGCGAGGTCTCGGCGAGCACTTCCATCGCCGGGCCTTTGGCGTCGGGCTTCACGTAGTAAAGCTCGTCGGTGACTTTGAAGCTCGCCGTCACGCCTTTGGTGATGGGGTGTTCTTTGTTCAGGACGTTCACGCTGAACTCGCCCAAGTTGTCATGCCCGCGCGAGCCGCCGCCCACGAGGTCGCGGTTGAACTCGGGCCAGTCGCCGAAGTTATACCACATGCCGGGGTGCAGCAGGATGACGCCCTTGCCGGCCTTGATGAAGTCATTGAGCGCCGCGCGGCAGTCCGGCGTGGCCCACTTCGCGGCGTTCACGCTCAGGATGGCGACGTCCACATTCTTCAGTTCGCGCGCGGTGGTCGCGCCGTCCTCGGTGTAATTCACGGAGAAGCCCGCCGCCTTGAGCGTCTCGGTGTCGGCGCGGTTGAAGAACTTTTGGTAATCATGCGAACTGCCGCCGCCCACGAGCAGCGCCTTGGTGCCCGCGCCCCAAGTCATGGGCGCGGAGGGCAGGGCGTCGGTCGCGGTCGGGGCCGGAATGGCGGCGACTTTCTTCGGCGCGGGGCCGCTGTCGGCGGTGATGGCGACGAAGACGGTGGCGACCTGGTTGTTCGGACTTTCGAGCGTGATTTTGGAAATCGTGCCGCCCTTCAGTTCGCGCGTGAAGGAGCGCACCTGGCCGTTGCTCACGAGGTCCGGCACTTTCGTGGAGCCGGGCACTTCGTTGATGCTGCTGATGTAGTCCACGACCTCGACGCCGTTCTTGATCTCGAACTCTTCGCTGCCGCCGCCGACGTAGCTCACCGTGACCTTCGCCGCGACCAGACCCTTCGAGCTGTCGCCGTTGTAAGGCCACGCCCAGCCGCCCACGCCGCCGAGGAAGTGCAGGCGGTTCGCCTTCACGTTGAGGTCAGTCAACTCGACTTTCTGCGGCAGCGTCTTGGCAAAGCCGGAGCCGCCCTTGAGCACCACGACGTTGTTGCCCGACGAAACTTTCGTCGGATTCTCCACCGCGAACGGCACGTCGCCCACTTTCACCAGGCCGAATTTGCGGAAGCGCAAGGATTCCTCCGCTCGCTCCTGGCTGCTGAACAATCCCTTGCGCGTGTCGGCCGTGAACGCGTTCTTCATGTCAATGACGCGATACTTGCTGTCGCCGCCGACGAGATACGTCATCAGGTCGCGCAAGGTCTCCGCGCCCAGCGCCTCGAAGCCTTCGGGCATGAGCGAGCGCCCGGTGTTGCGGCGCGACTTGATGTCGGCGGTTTTAATTTCCGTGTCGTTGATGGCGTTGCGGACGACGACGCTCTGCTTCGTGTCGCGGCCGAGGATGCCGTCGTAAGTCTCGCCGTCCTTGGTCTCGATGCTCACGGACATGTAGTTCTCCTCGACCATGCGGTTCGGGTCGAGAATGTGGACGAGCATCTCATGCACGCCATGCACGCCCATGCCGGTGAGGTCGGGCGCGAGCGCCTTGCCCTCGCCGTTGAACTGGTGGCAGACGGCGCAATTGACCGTGAAGGTTTTGTGGCCGTTGGCCGCGTTGCCGGGCTTGCTGACGGCCGGCTCCAGCTTGGCGATGAGCGCGTTCTTCTCCTTCACTTCCGGTCCGCGCAAATCATCAATGACCTCGTTCGCGCGCTTCGCCACCGCGCCGTCCGCGTGCGTGCGCAGGCGGTGGACGGACGCGGGACTGAGCGAGGCGAGCGAAAGCGTGCCGCCCTTGAGCGCGTCCACGAAGGCGCGCGACCAGTCGCTGCGTTTGATGATCTGCGCGAACATCGCGTCCTGCGACTCGGGCGAAATTTTTGCAAAGCTCGCGGCGAAGGCCGGGCCGACGCCCGCGTCGCCCGTCGCGCCGAGCAGGTCAATGGTGCGGCGCTGCAACTCCGGCGACGCGGTCGAGCCGACAATCTTCGCCACGCTCGGCACGATCTCGGCGTTCAATTGACGCACCCCCAGCAGGCTGCCCACGACTTGCGCGCGCTGATCATCCGGCTGGCCTGCATCGCCCAGCTTGGCGAGGAGATCTTGCACGCGTGAGTTCACGTCGGCGGACATCGAGCCGCCCTTGTCCCAGCGCGCGATGAGCGGCAGCGCGGACGCGGGCACGGCGGGGTTCGCCGACTTGAGCGTGGTGCCGAATGCGCCGCGCAATTCATCGGACCATTTCGGCACGGTCGCGGGCTTGAGCGCCTTGGTGAGCGCCGCAAAAATCACAGCCTTCAATCCGTCCGCACTGGCCGGCGCATTCGCCACGGCGATGACGGCGGCGGCAGATTGCTCAGGATCGGTTTCAGATTTCTGCGCGACCTGCGTCGTGAGCACGGTGGCGAGCGAGGCGTAGTCCTCCGGCTTTTCCGTCTTCAAGACCGCGCTCAGAAACGCCTGCGGATTTTTCGAGGCCACGCCCGCGATGGCGGACTCCATCCAGTTGTTCGCCGCCGTGGGATAAAGTTTCACCAGCGCGGAGGCCGTCGCGTCGTCCACCGGCAGCGCGCCGAGCGCCACGATGGCTTCGAGCTGGACGCGCGCGTCCGGGTTCACGGTGTTGAGCAGGATGGCCTGCTTCACGTCGTTTGGCGCGGGCGTGGTGCGCTGCGCGGCGACCCGTAGGCCGTTTTTTCGGACGTCCGAGTTGTCGTGTTTCATCGCGGCGGCCAGGATGAAGTCCGGCAGTTTGCCCGCGTTGCCCATCAGCCAGAGGCGGTGAACCCACGCGGGCGCCTCCGGGGTCATCGGTTTCTTCTGCAATGCGGCCAGGACTTCGGGTCCCATCTTTTCCGAGAGCAGACGGTGCGCGGTGAAGCGCGTGGGCTTGTTCACACTCTCCAGCGCGACGACGAGGTTCGCGGGCGTGGCCTCGGTCAAATCCGGCACCGGCACCTTCGTGGCCTGCTTGTGCTGCACGCGCCAGATGCGAGAGAAATAGTGGTCGCGGTCGGGGCGCACGGCGGCGTTCACGCCGTTGTGTTTCGGGCCGCGCGTGTCGTTGTGAATCACCGCCTGGTTGTAGAAATCAATGATGTAGAGCGCGCCATCCGGCCCGACGCGTGTCTCGATGGGGCGATACCACGGGTCGCGTCCGCCGATGAATTCCTCGGGCCGCGTCATGCTCGCCGCGAAGGTCACGCCGTCCGGCTTGACCGCCTCGTGATGCGCGATGTTGATGGTCGGTTCGGTGGTGAAGTAGCCGTAGTTCCATTCCTTCGGCCACGCGCCGCCCTCGTAAATCGCGCAGCCCGCCGCCGCCGTGAATTTTCCAACGAGATCGATCTGCACGTAGGCGAGGTTCTCCGCCTTGATGAGCGGGTTCGAGGAGCGGTCGCGAATGACGGCTTTGAAACTGGTCGCGTTCTTCACTCGGCCTTTGGCGAGAACGTATTCCGGCAGGACGACGTGGTTGAGAATTTCATTGCTCGTCGGCTGGGTGAACAGCACCTCGTTGTCGCCCGTGATGTCGAGACCCCAGGTGTTGCCGTTCTTGGAACAGAACTGCTCGAACGCGCTGCCGTCCGGCTTGAAGCGCACCACGCCGGAGCCGATTAAACCGAAATCCTTCGCGCCATCTGGCGAGCGCACGCGTCCGCCGCTGTAGCCGTGCGTGCCGTAAATCCAGCCGTCGAAACCCCAGCGAATGTTGTTGATGACCGCGTGCGTGTCGCCGGTGCCGAGACCGGTGTAGAGCTTCTCGACCACGTCGGCCTTGCCGTCGCTGTTTGTGTCGCGCAGCCAGAGAATGTCCGGTGCCTGCGAGACGATCACGCCATCGCGATGGAAGACGAAGCTCGTGGCGAGTTCGAGTCCCTCATAGAAAACCTGCTTCTTGTCCGCCACACCGTCGCCGTCGGTATCAATGAGTTTGCTGATGCGGTCGCGCGCGGGGCGATCCTGCTTGCCGGCCTCGGCGACGAGACCGCCGCCGTCTTTCCACTCTGCGCCTTTCTGATCGTTGCGGATGCCGCGACGACCGTTCGGATACTCGGGCGTTTCCACCGCCCACATCACGCCCGCCGGGTCCCAGTCAATGTTCATGACCTTGTTCACGAGCGGCTCGGAGGCCACGATGGTCTGCTCGAAGTCAGGATGCAGTTCGAGCTTCTTGCCCGCGAGCGCAGGCGAGGTCGGCCCGCCTTCGGGGTAACGCAGCGTCGCCACTTCCTCCGGCTTGGTGAGCAGGTTCACGTCACGCTTGCCGGCCCACGCGATGCCGCGCAACACGACCGAGCGAAAATGCGGGAGGTTGAACGACTTGTAGTGATGCCCGGGGATGGCCACGAACGCGCGATGATTGCCCGTCTCGTACGTCCACATCTGCGGCGACACGTCGTAGATGTGCTGCATCTGGCGGCCGCCCTTGGTGTTGCGTTTGTCGGGCGTCCAGGAGCCGGCCAGGATTTTCACGTCCGGCATCATGTGCAGGTCGTAATAAATTTCGTCGTCGAACTCGAAGTTCGAAGCGCCCGCGATGATCGGGTTCGGTTCCGACGTGTAATAAATCGGCACCACATGTTCGAGCCACTTCGAATGGCCGTGCTCCCAAGCGCCGCCTATGATCGTCTTCCACCATTGCGCGTCATTGCCGCACACCGAGTCGTGCAGCGCCACGATGCCGCCGCCGCGTTTGAGAAACTTGTCGAGGTTCGCGCGGTCCGCCTCGGCGATGCGTCCGCCTTCCTCGCTGTAGAACAGGAGCACGTCGGTCTTCTCCAACTCCTCGGCGCTGGGGAAACCAATCTTGCCGTTCACCACCGCGCCCCGCTCGGTGAGCAGCTTCTGCCAGTCGGCGAGGAACTTCGGGTGATCATGGACGCCGTTGCCCTCGGGGCCGTGAGTTTTCTTCCCGGCTTTGATGAAGATGCGGAGCGGCGCGTCTGCCGCAAACAGCGCGGTGCAAAGGACGAGCAGGCACGCGGACAAGAGTCTTGTTTTCATAAGAGTGATGTGGACGACTTTGCCCCCCACGCGGATTCACTGGCAACCGCAGAGTGCGCGCACAAATCCACCAGTGCCGCGCGATAATGCAACTCAGGCTGACGGGCCTCAGTCCTGTTTTCCCCC
>JANNGC010001008.1:0-4675 GCA_031380445.1 Pedosphaera sp. | reverse complement strand
TGATGCGTTGCAGAAGCGGCGGCTCAGTTTCATTCGCGATTTGGACACGCGCTTCTCCGCGACGGCAGGCGAGCCGCAGATTGACGCGGCGATTCGCAACTACGAAACCGCCTACCGGATGCAGACCGCCGTGCCGGAGTTGTGCGACCTCAGCGGTGAAACGGAAGCGACGAAGAAACTTTACGGACTCGAATCCAAGGACACGCGCACCGTGGCTTACGGCAAGCAATGTCTGGTGGCGCGGCGCTTGATTGAGCGCGGCGTGCGGTTTGTCGAGTTGAGCTGCCTGACCACGAACATCGGCGCGGGCAACGCGGGCAACCCGTGGGACCAGCACGGCCAGATCAAGGAAGGCCACGGCTTGATGGCGCAGCAGGTGGATCAACCGCTGGCGGGATTGATCAAAGATTTGAAATCGCGCGGACTGCTGAAGGACACGCTCATCATCTTCACCGGCGAATTTGGCCGCACCCCATTTTCTCAGGGCGGCAGCGGGCGCGATCACAATCCGTTTGGCTTTAGCATGTGGATGGCGGGCGGTGGCGTGAAAGGCGGCACGGTGCTCGGGGCGACGGATGAACTCGGCTATCACGCGGTGCAGGATCCCTGCACGACGTACGATCTCTGGGCCACGGTGTTGCATCTGCTGGGATTGGATCACGAGCGATTGACGTATCGTTTCGGCGGGCGCGATTTCCGACTGACGGATGTGCACGGGCAGTTGTTGCGCGGCGTGCTGGCGTGAGTTCAGAAACGGCGCGCGGTTTTTCAACCCGCAGCAACGTTCCATAACCGGGCGTGTCCGTGTCGAAAGAACACCTCCCGACCTCGCACATTGCTGCGGGTTGAAAACCCACGCGCCGGCAGGCACTCTCATCCGCGATGAATTATCTCGCCCGCGCTAGGGAAGTGTTCGACATCGAAATCGCCGCGCTCAAAGCGGTGCGCGCCCATTTGGACGGCGCGTTTGAGCAAGCCGTGGCGCTTGTCGTGGGCACGGTGTCGCAGCGCGGCAAAGTCATCGTCGTCGGTATCGGCAAATCCGGCAATGTAGGCCAGAAGATTGCCGCCACCCTCACCAGTACGGGTTCCACTGCTGTCATTCTCAGTCCCGTGGATGCGTTGCACGGCGATCTCGGGATCGTCAACGACGGCGATGTCATTCTCGCGCTCAGTTACTCCGGTGAGTCGGAGGAATTGTTGAACCTGATGCCCGCGCTGAAACGCTTCTCGGTGAAAATCATTTCCATCACCGGCTCGCCGAAGTCATCCATCGCGCATCACAGCGACGTGGTGCTGAACGTGCATGTGCCGAAAGAGGCGTGCCCGTTCAATCTCGCGCCCACGGCCAGCACGACCGCGACGCTCGTGATGGGCGACGCGCTGGCGATGGCGGTGCTCGAAGCGCGCGGCTTCAAGCAGAGTGACTTCGCGAAGTATCATCCGAGCGGCGCGATTGGCCGTGCGTTGCTGGTGCGCGTGAAGGACATTATGCGCCGCGACGGTCGCAACGCCGTCGCTTCGCAAAAGCTAAACGTGCGCGAGGCGTTGATGGTGATGACGCACGCCAAGTCCGGGAGTCTGAGCGTGGTGGATGGCCGCGGCAAACTGGTGGGCGTATTCACGGATGGCGATTTCCGCCGGCGCATGGCGGAGGACGAAGAGTTGCTCACCAGACCGCTGACGAGCGTGATGACAAAGAATCCGATCTGCATTCGCGATGAAGCGCTGGCCGCCGAGGCGTTGAAGATTTTCAACGAACGGAGCATTGACGATCTGATCGTGGTGAATGCGAAGAAGGAGCCGGTGGGGCTGGTGGACTCGCAGGATTTGCCGAAGCTGAAGCTGATGTGACGGGCGGTCAGTGGATCGTGGGCTGGATTTGAGGGGCGGGGCGGGCCGCGCCCCACGCGCGAACCGCCCCCGCCAAAGCCGGACTCAGCGCACCAGCCCGGATGCCACCAGCACGCGGGCGATTTTTTTCACCTGCGCCTTTGACGGGTAATTTGGGTCGGCAATCAACGCCCGGCCGCGCGCAACGGCGGATGCCCGCACGTCAGGCGCGTCGGCGAGGGACATTTCGAGGGAACGACTGCGGGAAAAACTGGTCCAAACAGCGCTGGATTCGGGGCTGGTCACCCGGCTTTGGGCGGAGAAATTGGCGTGGTCGGCGGTCGGAAAAGTCATTTCAATTTTCATAAAGTTGCTCACTTCTGAGTCAACTATCGGCACACCTGTCCCGAACTTGAGCAGTTTCTAAAAAAATCTTTTGGGATCCGGGCGGTCGCTTTCATCTGGTTTGGCCCCGACAGGCATCTGTCGGCGGACCGCATTTAATCATTGGCCCCGGTGGCGGGATGGATTTCCATGAATGCCGTTCCACCAAATGAATCCAAGATGCCAATGCGCTTTGGTCTGATTCTCGTTCTCGGTCTCGCCATCTGGGCCCAGGCCGCGCCCGCGCCCGTGGACTACGGGCGCGACGTGCGGCCCATTCTCTCCGAGAACTGCTTCTACTGCCACGGCCAGGACGGCAACAAGCGGAAGGCCAAGCTCCAGCTCAACACCCGCGCCGGCCAGCGCACCAATGACATCGTGGTGCCCGGCCAGCCGGCGAAGAGCGAACTCATCAAGCGCATCCTCTCGACGGTCGAGGACGAGCAGATGCCGCCGCCCGACTCGAACCGCACGCTCACGGCGGCGCAGAAGGAGTTGCTCCAGCGGTGGGTCGCCGAGGGTGCGCCCTTCGGCGGCCATTGGGCGTTCGAGCCGTTGGCGCGTCCGCCGGTGCCGGAGGTTTCAAAGTTCAAAGTTCAAAGTTCAAAGTTCAAAGTTCAGAACCCCATCGACAACTTCGTCCTCGCCAGGTTGCAGCAGGAAAAACTCTCGCCCTCGCCCGAGGCTGCGCGCGAGACGCTCATCCGCCGCGTGACGCTCGATCTCACCGGGCTGCCGCCCACTCCGTCCGAAGTGGACGCGTTCCTCGACGATAAGAAATCCGGCGCCTACGAACGCGTTGTGGCTCGCCTGCTCGCGTCGCCGCATTACGGCGAGCGCATGGCCTTGCCGTGGCTCGATGCAGCGCGCTACGCCGACTCGAACGGCTTCCAGCAGGACGGCGACACGCATCAATACGTCTGGCGCGACTGGGTGGTGAAGGCGTTGAACGACAACATGCCGTTCGATCAATTCACCATCGAACAGCTCGCCGGCGACCTGCTGACCAACGCCACGGTGGAACAGAAAATTGCCACCGCCTTCAAACGCAACCACATGCTCAACGGCGAGGGCGGGGCCATCGCCGAGGAGCAGCGCAACAACGTCGTGTTCGACCGCGTGGACACCACGGCCACAACCTGGCTCGGGCTGACCGTGGCCTGCGCGCAGTGCCACGATCATAAATACGATCCGATCACCCAGCGCGATTACTACCGGATGTTTGCCTACTTCAACAACGTGCCCGAGAGCGGCGTCCCCGGCGGGAGCGGCCAGTACCGCATCGCGGACCCTTCACTGATGCACGGCACCGAGTCGCAACTGGCGAAACTGAAAGCTCTCGAAGAAGCCTCGTCTGCCGCGAAGGCCAACATGGAAAAGGTTCAACGCAGCCCGGAAATCTCGACCGCACAAACCGCCTGGGAAACCACCGCCCTGGCCGGCACCAACACCTTCTGGACGAACCTCGAAGCGATTGATCTCAAGTCGAAAGGCGGCGCGACCATCGACAAGCTGCGGGACGATTCCATTTTGGTCAGCGGCAAGAATCCCGATCAGGACACCTACACGCTGGTGCTGACGAACAGTCTTTCGCTCATCACGGGACTGCGGCTGGAGACGATTCCGGACGGGCGGTTTCCCACGGGTGGCGCGGGACGGGCCGACAGCGGGAATGCGGTGGTCACCGATTTCACCGCCTCGGTGGGCGGAAAAAAGATCACCTTCCTGCGCGCCAGCGCCGACTTCACGCAGAAGGGGTTCAGCCCGGCGAATGTCTTTGATAATGACAAGAGTTCCGGCTGGGCCTTTGTCCCGGACACCGCGTCGCCTCATGCGCTGATTTTGCAGACGTCGAGCCAGGTCGAGATTCAGCCGGGCGCGCCGTTGACCATCGTGCTCGATTTCCAGTTCAAGAAGCCGCCGCAACACACCTTGGGCCGCTTCCGGCTCTCCGCCACGACCAATGTGAATCCGACGGGCCGCGCGCCCATGTCTTCCAACCTGCTCGCCATTTTGAAAACTCCGGCCGAGGCGCGAAAGACGAACGCCGCGAAATTGCTGCGGGAATATTTCCTCACCAACAGTCCGCCGTCCGCGCTGCTCGCCGCCCGGGAAGCGGCGGCGGCGGCGAAGAAAGAGCATGACGACTATCGCGCCAAGCTGCCGCGCGTGATGGTGATGTCGGACGCCAAGCCGCGGCAGACGAAAGTTCTCGAACGCGGCAACTACGAGCAACCGCGCGATGTCGTCACGTCCGGCACGCCGGGCTTTCTCCCACCGTTGCCCGCGGACGCCCCAACGAACCGACTTGGGCTCGCGCGCTGGCTGGTCAGCCCGGAGCATCCCCTGACCACACGTGTGCAGGTGAATCGTGCTTGGCGGATCGCTCTGCGTGCCGAGATTCTCCGGGGTCCTGGTCAATCCCCGGCCAAAAAAGATTTGCCATGCACGATTCACC
>JANNGC010001001.1:0-3876 GCA_031380445.1 Pedosphaera sp. | reverse complement strand
GTGAAAGCCGCTGATTGCACCGCAGGCGATGGTGATGAAGCAGAAGGGGAAGAGTTTCCCCGGCACGACCGGGCCGGAGCCGTCCACGAACTTCGTGAGCGCCGGCATCCGCAAATCGGGCAGCACGAGAAAGCAGCCCGCGGCGAGGGCGAAGATCGTGCCGAGCTTCATGAAGGTGCTGAGGTAATCGCGCGGCGCGAGCAGCAGCCAGACCGGCAGCACGCTGGCGGCGAAGGCGTAAATGATCACCGACCACGCGAGTGGTGCGGCCTTGAGATGAAACAGTTCCTTGAGCGTCGCGTGTTCGGAAACGAATTGGCCGCCCCACACTGCGAGCAGCAGCAGCGCCACGCCCAGCACCGAGCCTTCCAGCACCTTGCCCGCGCGAATCCACCGCAGGTAGCCGCCCATGAAGAGCGCGATGGGAATCGTCGCCGCCACGGTGAAGACGCCCCACGGCGATTCCGCCAGCGCGTTCACCACGACCAGCGCCAGCACCGCGAGCAGGATGATCATGATCGAGAGAATCGCGATCACGCCGATGACGCCCGCCGCCGTGTTCAATTCATCCCGCACCATTTGCGCGAGCGATTTGCCGTCGCGCCGCATGGAGGCGAAGAGAATCACGAAGTCTTGCACCGCGCCGCCCAGCACCACGCCGATCAAAATCCATAACGTGCCGGGCAGATAACCAAACTGCGCCGCCAGCACCGGCCCGACGAGCGGCCCCGGCCCGCTGATCGCCGCGAAGTGATGCCCGAAGACGATCCACTTGTTCGTCTTCACGAAATCCTTGCCGTCATCGTGGACTTCGCAGGGCGTGGCGCGACGGTCGTTCAGCATCAGCACGCGCGCGGCGATCCACTTCGAGTAAAAGCGGTAGCCGATGGTGTAGGTGCAGATGGCCGCGACGAGGATGTAACCGGAGTTGATCGGCTCGCCGCGTTTGAACGCGAGCGCGGCGTACGCGCCCGCGCCAAGAATGGCGATGGCGAACCAGAGCAGGGCAGTGAGCGTTCGACGCATAGGTGTGAGAGACAGAACACGAAACGCGGGAGAAACGCCAAGCTTCAAAACGCCGTCCGCGTGCGCGCCATCCGCGGCTCCCTATTCCTTGTGCCCACGCCAGAAGCGTTGCATCTCCAGAAACGTGAACGACGCCGACCAGCCGAGCAGCACCCAGCCGTTGAGTGCCTCCGTCGCGGCGACAAAACGAATCGGCCCCACCGGCACCAGATCGCCATAGCCCACCGTGGTGTAAGTCACGAACGAAAAGTAGATGAAGTCGAGCCAGTCATCGGGCAGGGCGTCCTGAGAAGTTTTAACGATGCTCCCAAAACCTTCGAGGCCATCCAGCAAACCATAGCCGAGGGCGTAAATCCAAATCTCGCAAATGTGCGCGGCCAGCAGGCCGAGAATCAGCAGCAGCACCCGCGTGCGATGCAACTGGCGCAGGCGGTCCAGTCCGTCGGAAATTTTGCGCAGCACTTCATAATGCAACAGGACACAGAGCACCACCAGGACGACGGAGACGCCCGCCACGGCGTATTGTGCGCCCGGTATCGCCGCCAGTCCGAGAACTGCGCCCGGGGCGATGAAGTTGATGATGTCAGGCAATAAATTCACAGTGCTTATGAGCGAAGCTTGAAACGCTCCGGCGTGGAACGCCAGCGCATATCGCTCCGAGCCACCATTGGGCGTTGCCGCTCGACTGGACAATTCCTGCGTAGCTCCCGCCAAGCAACGGGTAGGCATCATCGGGCCGCGCTGAGATCTTGACAGCCATATGATTCAACAAGTCACCGGCGATATTCTACTCAGCACCGCGTCAGCGATCGCGCACGGCATCGCGCCGAACGATCACTTTGATTCTGGCCTCGCGCTCAGCCTGCGGCAGGACTGGCCCGCCCTCTACAAGGACTTCCGCCACTACCTCCATGCCGCCCATCCGAAGGCCGGCGGACTGTGGGTTTGGTCCGGCGCGGACGGTCGGCGCATCATCAACCTCTTCACTCAGGAACCTGCGCCCAGTGAACATGCGCGCCCCGGCAAGGCGACTTATCACAACGTGAACTTGTGCCTGCGTGAGCTGCACAAAATTGTGGAGGCGGAAAAAATCTCCAGCCTCGCCCTGCCGCGCCTCGCCACCGGCGTGGGCGGATTGGAATGGGCGCAAGTCGAGCCACTCATCGAGCAACACCTCGGCACGCTGAAAATTCCGATCTACGTTTACACGACCTACCAGAAGGGCGTGAAAGCCGTCGAAGGTTCGAAGTGATGGCAGGCTGCGATGACGGTGCTGGCTGGAATTAGTCCAAGGCGCACTTGGAAAACGAGCGGCTCTTGCTCAGACTGCGCCCATGCAAACCCGACTATTGCCGCGCCGTTCGTTTCTCAAAACACAAGCCGCCGCCACGGCCATCGCAGCAGCGGGGATTCGCCCCGCCACTTCCGCCGAAGCGCCGCCGCTCTACGCCGTGACCAAGGGACGCATCCGCCAGTCCGTGGTGCCGTGGTGTTTCAATCCCATGAAGCCGCGCGAAGTCGTGGAACTGGCGGCGCGTTTGAAACTGCCGTCGGTTGAACTCATCAGCCCGGACTTGTGGCCAGTGCTGAAGGAGAAGGGCATGACGTGCGCCATCGCCAGCAGCCACGGCTTCTCGAAGGGCTTCGCGCACACCGAGGAGCACGAGGAGTGTCTGGCGAACCTCCGCAAGAACATGGACCTCGCCTCGGCGGCAGGCGTCCCGAGCATCATCACCTTCTCAGGCTTTCGCCGCGGGCTTTCCACCGAGGTCGGGAAACGCAACATGATCGAGGGCTTGAAGAAAATCGCGGCGCACGCGGAGCAGAAGAAAGTCACCGTCTGCCTGGAGATGCTGAACTCGCGCGTGGACGTTTCGATGAAAGGCCACCCGGATTATTTCTGCGACGACATCGATCTGTCCGTGGAGATTTGCCAGGCCGTGGCGTCTGAGCGCGTGAAGGTGCTGTTCGACATTTACCATGTCCAGATCATGCACGGGGACATCATCACGCGGCTGAAGAAGCACCAGAAATGGACCGGCCACTACCACACCGCGGGCGTGCCGGGCCGCAACGAGATCGATGACACGCAGGAAATTAAATACGCGCCGATCATGCAGGCCATTCTTGCCACGGGCTACCAGGGTTTCGTGGGGCAGGAGTTTATTCCGCTCCGCGACAAGGCGGCGTCGCTGGCGGAGGGCGTGCGGATCTGTGACGTGTGAGGCACGCGTAACGCGGGCTTTCCAGCCGGCAGGTCGGGAAACTTTCGGGTCTCCCGTTGATGTTCTTACGCTGGCCGTTCCGCCCGCAGTTCGTAATTCACTACGGACAAACAATAAGTCGCAGCAGTTTCCACGCGCAGCACCAGCGGACCGAGCGTGATGGGACGCGCGCCCGACTTCTGGATGGCGGCGTACTCTGCGGAAGTGAAATCACCTTCCGGCCCCACCCACACCGCGACGCTCGTCGGTAGTTTTTTGTGCGTGGTTAAAAATTCCTCAAACCACACGCGCGGGGGGCGGCTGCCCGGTTCGAGGCAGCCGACGAGACCGAGGTCGAATTTCTCTGCGCGCGCAAGGAACGCGACGGGCGTCATCGGCGGCTCCACACGCGGGAGCCACGGACTGCCGCACTGCTTGATCGCTTCGAGGGCGATGTGCTGCCACTTCTCCGCTTTCGCCTCTGCGCCGTCCGCATCCAGTTGCGTGACCACGCGCTCCGAGAGCAGCGGCACGATGCGCGCGACGCCGAGTTCCGTCGCCTTCTGGATGATGCTCTCGATGATTTTCCCTTTTGGCACGCCGACGAGGAGCGTGATGGCGCAGGGCAGGGGGGCGGTGGAATTTC
>JANNGC010000980.1:0-2464 GCA_031380445.1 Pedosphaera sp. | reverse complement strand
TAAAGCGACCGCACTCCAAACGCTGGCGCGCAGCATCACACGCTTCCGGACTCGCGGAGCGTTTGGAGTGCGGTCGCTTTAGCGCCGCTTTGGAATGGGGCGGCAGTACGAACTTGCCGAGGTGTTGCCCCGACGGCACGCCTCCGGCCTGGAAGATTCAATCCTTTCAGGATTGGAAAAACATGGCTCAGGAATTCCCCCGCCCAATTTCCCGGAACAGCCACGCGCGGGCGTAGGCCCAGTGGCGTTTCGCGGTCGGCTCGGAAAGTCCCAGCACGGCGGCGGCTTGTTCGGTCGTGAGTCCGGCGAAGTATTTCAGCTTCACCAGTTCCGCCTTCTGCGCGTCGTGTGCGGCCAGCTTTTCCAGCGCGTCGTGGACGGCCAGCAGTTCATCGTCATCGCCCGGCGCGGCCACGGAAATTTCCTCCAGCGCCACATGCTCCTGTCCGCCGCCATGCCGCACCGCGCGCCGTTTGCGCGCATGATCGATCAGAATGCGCCGCATGGCCTCGGCAGCGGCGGCGAAATACTGCGCGCGATTCGCCCACGACCGCTGCTCGTCGCCGCCGAGTTTCAAGTAGGCCTCATGCACGAGCGCCGTGGCCTGGAGCGTGTGCCCCGGCGACTCGCCCGCCATGCGCGCCCGCGCCAGCTTGCGCAACTCGTCATAAACCAGCGGCAGCAATTCCGCTGAGGCGTTGCCGTCCGCGCGATGCAAAATCTGAGTGAGGTCGTTCATTTCACCTCAGTGCGTCACCTTCAGCCGCACGAAGCGCTGGGTGGCGGCACCTTTGGGGAGGGTGGCGCGGATGGTGCGGGTCATGCCGTCGTCGTTGAGAATTTGCTGGGTGATGAGCGTGCTGCTCCAGGCGGAGGTGAGCGTGGTGGCCCATTCGACTTGGTAGCTCACGTCGGTGACGGCGGCGGGGCGGGTGTAGGTGAAGTGCAGCGAGTTGCCGACGATGACGAGCGGAGTCGCGTCGTGATCGGGAAAGGCGGGGTCGAGGCCGAGGGCGTACTCGAAAAGATTTTCGTAGCCGTCGAGATCGAGATCGGCGGTGAGCGTGGCGACATTGGTGCGGCTCGCGGCCCAGCGGGCGTAGCTGCCGAATGGAAGTTCCGTGCGGTAATTCACCGTGAGCGTGGCGGGCGAACCGCCGAGGTCATCCGCCGCGTCGGCGGTGCGATGGCCGGTGCCGGTGATGAGGAAGGCGAGCGCGTTGCCGCTCGCCCAGCCGGGGCGGGTGATAACTTCGCGCACGAGATCGGAAACGTCGGGCGTGCGCTGGAGAGGGCCGCGCTCGTCCACGCTGGCCCACGCGGCGGGCGACCACGGGACGGAGGCGACGGTGAGCGGGCGCGTGGAAAGGTTGTTCGCGTTGGTGGTGAAAACGGCGGCGCTGTCGGCGGCTTGCGCGCGGAGGGTGAGGGAAGTGATTTCGCTCTGCGCTTCGTCGGCAGCGAACTGGATGGTGGCGGCTTCGATTAGCGCGCCGGGCGGGAGCGCGAGATTTTCAAAACGCACACCCACGGTCTGGTCGCCGGACGTCAGGTCGTTGACGAGTTCGAGGTCGCTGCTGTTGAGCGAGACGGCTCCGGCGGCGGACTGCTCGGCGTCGTTCGCGCTGCTGCCCACGGTCGCGGTCACGGTGAGGAGCGGCGTGGGCGTGGTGTAGCCGATGGTCAGGCGCGCGGGGAAGCCGCCGGACTTGTCCGCAGAATCGGCGGTGCGATGGCCAGTGCCGGTGATGAAAAAGGCAAGCGCGTTGCCGTTCGCCCAGCCGGGGCGCGAGATGATTTCCTGCACGAGTCCCGCGAGGTTCGGCGTGCGTTGCGTGGCGTTGGACTCACCGAGGACATTCCACGCGGCGGGCGACCACGGCACGGTGAGCGGTGCGAGCGAACGCGCGCCGAGATTGTTCGCGACTTCAACGAACGGCGTGGCGTGATCGGCGGCTTCGATGGCGATGTTCAGCACGGTGGCTTCGTTCTGCGCTTCGTCAGCGGTGAATTGAATCGTGGCGTTGGTGATGATCGCGTCGGGCGGAATGGGCAGGCCGTTGAAGCGCAGGCCGATGATCTGATTGCCCGAACTGGTGGCGTCATCGCGGACAATTTCGAGGTCGGTACTGCCGAGCGTCACGACTCCGGCGGCGGATTGCTCGGCGTCATCCCCGCCCGAGGTGACGGCAATGGTCACGGCCGGCACGGCGATGAGCAGCGTGGCGGTGTGCATGGAGCCGTTGGTGTCGTTGACGCGCACGAGGAAATTGTTCACGCCGCCGTTCGTCGCGCCAGGCGTGCCGGTGAGCGCGCCGTTCGCGGCCACGGCCAGCCACGCGGGGCCGTCCACCTTCTCGTAAGTGAGCGCGCCGAGACCGGTCGCGTCGCCCGCCAGCGTGCCGTTGTAAGGCTGGCCGACGGGCGCGTCCGGCTTGTAGAGCGGCGAGGTGCGGAACTGCGG
>JANNGC010000978.1:0-2425 GCA_031380445.1 Pedosphaera sp. | reverse complement strand
CGGTGAAGTAGGCGACGGCGATCGACACGGCGTTCGTGCAGACAAAGGCCAGCGCGAAGTTGGCGGTCGGGTCGGCGAGCACACGATGGTGCGCCATCAGATCGAGGACGGTGTAGTGCACCAGGTACAGCGTGAATGTGTAATTCGCGACGAATCGGATCGCTCGGGTCATTGGCACCGGAGGTGTCCACCGGATCCGATCGGCGACGAGCACGACACACAGCATCGTTGCGGCGAACAGCGCGGCGTAGGCGGGATCGTAGGGCTCCTTCGTGCGATGCAGCAGGACGGTGCTCAGCGCGCCGAAGCCGATTGCCCCCACGACGAGCGAATCCGTGCGTGCGGTAGTCAGCCGTCTCGACGACAGCAGCAGGCAGATCGACGCGCCGAATATCCACATTAGCGCCAACCCGTTGCCGCGCCCTGCCAGGATGTTGTAGGCCGGCACGATCGCCAGGATCGCGAGCACTGCGAAGAACAGCACGCCGGATCGGGAGCGGTTGCGCAGTACGAACCAGCCGAAGCACATGTAGATCCACCACTCGATCGCGAGCGTCCAGAACGGTCGTGCCGAGCCGAGGGAGGTGAGCAGCGGCATCCCGAATAGCTGACGCACTTCGGGGCGCGGGTAATCCTGGAGCATGAACGCATTCCCGACGAACGTTTTCCAGTTCAAGGCCGCCGCGTACTCGTACTTCGCCGGATCGAAGTGGACCGCAAGCTCGTCGACAACAAGCACGAGCACCAGTACGGCGAAGTACGCCGAATAAATGCGTGCGAACCTGTCAATGAAGAACTCGCCAAACCGAAAGGTCGGCGGCTTCCTCACTGCCGCGTAGGTGATCAGAAAACCCGACAACACGAAGAACACGACGACGGCGAGGTTCTGGATGTAGGGAAACGTCGGCGGTTGCAGGCCTGGCCAGATTTCGAAGTAGCTGATGCCGTGTCCGACGACGACTGCTTGCGATGCGCCGATACGCAGCAGATCGAGTGCGAGCGAACTGTTCTCGGTGAGCCGGTAGCTCTTGTCCTCAGCCATGCTTTTCCACGAGTACCTTCACCACGCCGCCGCGTTCGAGCCGGTCTGCGATCTTCGGCGTTAGCTCCATGTCGGCCTTACCGAGCGTTGGGGGTACGGCGTCGTGCGCGTGGGTACAAATCAGGGCCTCGCGACGCCGAACTGGATCGGCCTCGGCGCTCTGTCGTCGGTGCAGATGGAGAGCGCGAACCCCAGCACGTTCCTCGTGTCGCGCGGATCGATGATGCCGTCGTCGAGCAACAATGCACTGGTGACGAAGGCGTTTTGCTGCCGTTCGAAGTTCTCGATGATCTTTGCCTTCATTGCATCGATCTGGTGGTGATCTACGTCCTGGCCTTTGCGCTTCATGCCGGCTTCCATCACGATCGCCATGGTTCCGGCGGCCTGCTCCGCGCCCATCACCGCGGTCTGTGCGTTCGGCCAGGAAAACAGGAAGCGAGGGTTGTAGCCGCGGCCGCACATGCCGTAATTGCCGGCGCCGAAGGACGCACCGCACATCAACGTGAGTTGCGGGACGTTGGCGTTGGTCACGGCCTGGATCATCTTGGAGCCGTGCTTGATCATGCCGGCCTCTTCCGATGCCTTGCCGACAATGTAGCCGGTGGTGTTCTGCAGGTAGAGGATCGGCAGGCCGGCCTGGCAGCAGGCCTGGATGAAGTGCGTCGCCTTGGTCGCGCCGGCCGGGTCAAGCGGCCCGTTGTTGGTGATGATTCCGACCTTGTGCCCCT
The DNA here is from genome assembly GCA_031380445.1 of Pedosphaera sp. Classification (GTDB taxonomy): domain Bacteria; phylum Verrucomicrobiota; class Verrucomicrobiia; order Limisphaerales; family SIBH01; genus JANNGC01. The sequence goes on along the minus strand of JANNGC010000978.1, from coordinate 655 downwards.
GGACCGCGGCGTGGCCGCAGACCGTGGCCATGCCGTAGTCGGCCTTGAAGTCGAGGAAATCGGAATCGTCCACGAAGCGCGCGATGGCTTCGCGCATGTCGACCGGCTTGCGATAGTCCGCGGGCATCACGCCGAGCAGTTCTTCGGCGGCGTAGCGGGGCGGTTTTGATTTTCTCGGTTCTGAAGTTTTGATATCCAGTCGGCCTAAAACTTCCCGGGCAAGGCGAACGCCATCCGAATCGTCCTCCGCCAGGTACTCACCCAATCCTGAAACATGCGTGTGCATCACGGCGCCGCCCAGCTCCTCGTCCGTGGCGATCTCGCCGGTGGCGGCCTTGAGCAGCGGCGGTCCGGCGAGGAAGGCCTTGGCGCGCCCGCGCACCATTATCACGTAGTCGGAAAGGCCCGGCATGTAGGCGCCGCCCGCGGTCGACGAGCCATGCACCACCGTCACCACCGGCAGTCCCGCGGCGGACAGCTTCGCCAGGTTGTAGAAGATCGCGCCGCCGTGGATGAAGCCCTCGACGCGGTACTTGAGCAGGTTCGCGCCCGCCGACTCCACGAGGTGGACGAAGGGGAGCCTGTTCTCCAGCGCGAGTCCCTGCGCGCGCATCAGCTTTTCGCGGCCCATGTGCTGGATCGCGCCCGCGTCGAT
>JANNGC010000953.1:0-2144 GCA_031380445.1 Pedosphaera sp. | reverse complement strand
GGCCCCTGGCGCGCATCGGAGTGCGCGATCGTTTTACAAGTGCGAAAATGCGGGCGGTGTGTCCATCCACGCCGCCGGGTGGGGGCGCCGCCCAACGGGGCGCTAACGCGACCGCACTCCAAACGCTGGCGCGCAGCATCCAACGCCTTGTCGTAAGCGAAGCGTTTGGAGTGCGGTCGCTTCAGCGCCGCTTTTTAGCACCAGTCCTTGCCACGCGCGCACCATCGCCCAGCGCAGTTCCGCAGCGTTTTGTTTTATGAGTCCGCACCTCGCCAACCTCGTCGTTGATTTCTTCATTCGCGGCGGTCCGATTATGTGGCCGATTCTGTTCTGCATGGTCGCCGCGCTGGTCGTGATCGCGGAGCGCGCGGTGTGGTGGTGGTCGCTCCACCGTCGCGTGAACAACGACACGTTGAACGAAGCGTTCGAGTCCATCGCGCAGGGACGTTTCGAGCAGGCCGTAAAACTCACCCGTCGGGGCAGCGATCCGTTTCTCGCCACCGTTCACGAGGGACTGATGCACGCGCACACCTCGCTGCTCGGCGCGATGCAGTTGCGCGCGACCGACGAAATCGACAAGGCGGAGAAGCGCCTCTGGATTCTCGGCACGTTCATCACGCTCGCGCCGCTACTGGGTTTGCTCGGCACCGTCACCGGCATCATGCACTCGTTCAGTTTCATCGGCGATGAACAGCTTGCGGCCTCGAAAGTCAGCGGCGGCATCGGCGAGGCGCTCATCGCCACGGCGTGCGGTCTGGCCATCGCGATTCTCTGCCTGCTGCCTTACAACTATCTCAACCGCCGCCTCGCGCACTTGCGCTCGCGTTTGGAGCGCACCATCAATCACGTCGAACTGATCGTGGAGTCCGCCAAGTATCACGGTCACGATCTCGATGAATTCGCGCGCACGCAGGCCATCAACGCCCGCGAGTCCTTCAACGCACAACGCTGAGTTATGCCCGTCCGACTTGGTTCAAAACTGCCGGAGAATCACGAGGCGCGGATCGAGATCATCCCGCTCATCGACATCATGTTCTTCCTGCTCGCCGCGTTCATGCTGGTGAGCCTGAGCATGGTGAACATGAAGAGCGTGAAGGTGATTCTGCCCACCGCGACCACCGCAACGGCGGACACGAAGAAGGATTTCATCAACCTCTCCATTGATCGTTCAGGCGCGTTCTTCCTCGACCAGCAACCCGTGGGAGCGAACGAACTCGCGCAGCAACTCAAGGTGATGCAAAGCACGAACGCGAACTTGCGCGTCTTCATCAGCGGCGATCAGGACGCGCGGCATGGCGATGTCATCACCGCGCTCGATCTGGTGCGCGGTGTCGGCATCGAGAAGGTGGCGTTTGAAATCCGCGAGCCAACGGCGGGAGGGAAGCGATGACCTGGCTGACGCCGCCAACGGAGCGCGGGCTTTCCAGCCCGCAGCAAGTCACTCCGACCAGGCGCGTCCGATTTGATGGCAAGCCTTCCACCGGTCCACATTGCTGCGGGCTGGAAAGCCCGCGCTCCGCAACATGAAACGCCTCGGCTGGATCAATTTGTTAGGCGTGCTGGCGCTGGCGGCGTTGTGCGCTGTGCAATGGCAGCGCGACCGGCGGTTGAATTTGGAAATCAATCTACTGGAGCGCGGTCGGCTCGCGCAGCAGGAGAAGATTTTCGAGCAGGAGAAAGCCGCCGCCGGAATCAGCACCGATCTCGCGCGCTTCAAGGAGCAATTCAAGGAAGCCCACACCGACGCCAATAGCTCGCGCAAAGCCGTCCGCGATTTGGAACAAAAACACGAGCAACTCGCCCGCGAACGCGATCAGCTCAAGATGAGCGTCACGAACTGGTCGGCCGCCGTCGCGGCGCGCGACGAGAGTTTGCAGCAGGCCAACGAACGCCTGCGCGACACCGCGCTGCGCCTGAACGAATCCGTTTTGAAGTTCAACGAACTGGCCTCGAACTACCACGCGTCCGTCCAGCGCTTCAACGAGCTGGCGACGAATTACAATTCCGTGGTCACGCAGTTGAACGAGGCGCGCGCGCCGAAGAAGTGACGGCGCGCCGGCTTTACCGCCCGCAGCAACGCTCGGCGCGAGGAGGGGGGTGGATAGGTCACACGCGCGATGTGTTGGCCCGATGCAGCGGGCTGG
>JANNGC010000895.1:0-4060 GCA_031380445.1 Pedosphaera sp. | reverse complement strand
CTGCCAATCGTCCGCACCGCGCTCTTGGTCATCATGGTGGCGAGAGAATCTGCCGGGCGTCCGCGACCGCGCGCGGGCGAACTGCCGCCGCCGAAGCCGCCGAACAGCGACGCGAGGAAGCCGCCTTTCTTTTCCTCGCCGCCCACGATGGGTGGCGGCGTGGTCTGCGTGTGCGCGCCCTTGAGTTTCTCGAACGCCGATTCGCGATCCACCACGGCTTCGTACGTTCCGAAGACCAGCGAGTTCTTGATCAGCTGTTGCCGTTCGTCCGCCGTGATCGGCCCAATCTTGCTGCGCGGCGGGCAGATGAACGCGCGTTCCACGATGCTGGGCTGGCCCTTTTCGTCGAGCAGCGAGACGAGCGCCTCGCCCACGCCGAGTTCCATCAGCACGGCTTCGGTGTTCAACTTGGGATTCGCGCGGAAGGTTTCCGCGGCCGCCTGCACCGCTTTTTGATCGCGCGGCGTGAAGGCGCGCAACGCGTGCTGCACGCGGTTGCCGAGCTGGCCGAGCACGTTGTCGGGAATGTCGCGCGGATTCTGCGTGACGAAATAAACGCCCACGCCCTTCGAGCGCACGAGCCGGATGACCTGCTCGATCTTTTCCAGCAGCGCGGGCGGGATGTCGTTGAACAGCAAGTGCGCCTCGTCGAAAAAGAACACGAGCTTCGGCTTCGGCAAATCACCGACTTCGGGAAACCGCTCAAACAGCTCAGACAAAATCCAGAGCAGCATCGTGGCATAGACCTTCGGCGACTGCATGAGCTTGTCCGCCGTGAGGATGTTGATCACGCCGCGACCCGAGGAATCAGTTTGCAGAAAGTCATCGAGGTTCAGCGCCGGCTCGCCGAAAAATTTGTCCGCGCCCTGCGATTCGAGCGCGAGCAGGTTGCGCTGGATGGCCCCGATGCTGGCGGCGGAGATGTTGCCGTACTGCGTGGTGAACTCGGGGGCGTTGTCGCCCACGTATTGCAGCATGGCGCGCAAATCCTTCGTGTCGAGCAGCAGCAGGCCGTTCTCGTCCGCGATACGGAAGACGAGATTGAGCACGCCCGCTTGCGTGTCGTTGAGTTGCAGCAACCGCGCGAGCAGCACGGGACCCATCTCGCTGATCGTGGAGCGCACCGGATGACCGCTCGCGCCGAAGACATCCCAAAACGCGACCGGGCAGCCGCCGAAGGTGAAGCCGTCGAGTTGCAACAATTTGATCCGCTCGTTGATTTTGGTGTTGAGCGCGCCGGCCTGGCTGAGGCCGGACAGGTCGCCTTTCACATCGGCCATGAACACCGGCACGCCCATCGCGCTGAACTGCTCGGCCAGCACTTGCAGCGTCACGGTCTTGCCCGTGCCGGTCGCGCCAGCGATCAGTCCGTGGCGGTTGGCCATCTGCGGGAGTAGAAAAATTTCGGACTGGGCCTTGGCAATGCGGATGGGTTCGGCGGCGCTCATAATTTTTTCTTCGTGCCGCTTTTCTGTCCGGTCGCACGCAGCGTGGCAAGCTGAGACTGCGCGTTCCAGCCGCGCGGAGCCTTCACGCCCTTGCTACTCCACGGCGTGCCGCGCCGTTTCCACGCCGCGCGCCAAGTGATGTAGGTGAATCCGCCGTCGTCATCGGACACGCCGAATTGAAAGCCGCACGACGGACAAATCTCGTAGGACGCGCCGTTCGTTTTCGAGCGGGCCGGTTCGTTGAGGGAAGGAAATGCACAGACGGGGCAGGGGTGGTTCATGTCAGTTGCGCCCTTTCGGTTTCACCAGTTCGCCCGGCTGGCGCTCGAAGTAGCCGCGGCTGTTGGGTTTGAAAAAAGTCTTGGTCGTGCCGTTGCGGTTGTAGGCGGCGAACGCGCCGGACTTTGGGTCAAAAATTCTTACCACGCCGTCCTCATCGATCTTGGTCGGCAGTCCTTCCATCTTTGCGCGCTGCTGAAATTCCCACGCCTGCCGTGCGTAGTCTTCGGGGTCTTTCGCTTTGAAGTCCGCGCCATGGCGGTCGAAGTGATCTTGCAGCGACGACAATTGGCCCCACGTCTCGCGGGCAGGCGGGGCTTTATCCACCAGCGCTCCGGCACGTCTGAGGGAGGCGGCATTCGTGACCGGCGGCGCGCGCTCGCGGACCAGCCGGCCGGGAACCGTGAAGGAGTTCGTCGCCAGCGCCACCCGCGCCGTGCCCACGGTGAAAAAACATTTCATCCCCGGCTCCAGCGCGGGCAGCACGACCGTGTGCTTCGCACCCAATGCACCTTCCGCGCGGCGCGTGAGCCGGCCGGCGGATTCTCCGAACTGCACCCGCGAGGCCGTGGAGACATCGGTGCTCCAGCGGATGACCGCCTGCGTGCCGTTGGTGAACTCGACCGTCGGCCCGCTTTCCAGCGAGGCAGCGTGAGTGTGAAGCCAGCCGCCCGTCAGTGCGGCGAGCCACAGCGCGAAAAGAAATTTCCTCATGCGAAAAAAGAACGGCGGACAAGGCTGTCCGCCGCTCTGGTAAATTCAACCGCGCCGATTACTTCTTCACTTCCACGTCCACGCCGACCATACGGTATTGGATCGTGACCTTCGCGCCGACCTTGAGTTCGCCGGTGATCTTCGTGTCCTTGGTGCGCGCGACCTGCCACTTCTCCTCGCCCTTCTGCACAGTGATGCTCGTGGGCGTGATTTCGAGCACGGGGCCGGTGACCTGATACGTCTTCACCTCGGCGGCAGAAGCGACGGAAGCAACGAGCAGCAGCGCGGCGACGACGGTGGAGGCAAACAGTGAATGCAGTTTCATAAATGAGTTTGTGTTTGTTTGGTTGCTGACGGGCCGGTTCTGACACAACGCCCGCCGCCGGGCAACATCGTTTCAGGAGATGGAACTGGAGGCGACTCGTGTCGTGCTGCGGACAGGAAGGTCCGCGCGCCGTCCCAGTCAGTCCGCTCATTTCAACGTGGACAGAAACTCGATCAAGTTCCTGATGTCCGACTTCGAGAGAATGTTCCCTTGCTCCTCCGGCATCGCGGACAGGCCTCGGTCGCGCGTTGTCACGTCCGCTTTCTTCACCGTGAGCAGGCCGTCCTCGGGAGAATTGATGATGAGTTCCGTGTCCGATTCGGACTTGATCAAGCCCGCGTAGCTCGTGCCGTTCTTCAACGTGACCAGCACGGACTCGAAGCCGGGCGCGATGCTTTTGTTCGGGAGCAAAATGGATTCGAGAATGTATTCGCGCGTCTGCTTCGCCCCCAGCCCGGCCATCTCCGGTCCCACCTCGCCGCCCTCGCCGTTGATTTTGTGGCAGCGAAAGCACGCCGCGTCCTGCCGCTCGATGAAGGTCTTCTTCCCTTCCTCCGCGTTGCCGCCGTACAGGCACTCGCGCCATTTCGCCAGCGCGTCCTTCGCATCGCGCGCCGCCTCGAACTTCGCCAGCTTCTCCTTCGTAGCAACCGACGTGAGAAGACGCGGGTTTTTCCCGACCGCCTCCAGCACATCGAGCTGCAACTCCTTCGCGACCTGGCCCGCCACAAGTTTGTCGAGCCACGCGGTGAGGAGTTTCGCCGCGCCCGCATCGTCCACCGTGGCCAACGCGGCGAGAGCGTTTTGTTTTTCCGCGAGCGAACCGTTCTCCAGCGCAGTGGAGAATTTTTTCACCGCCACGTCGCCGGTGAAAGGAGCGGTCGCGCTGGCGAGCAGACCAAGTTCCGTCGCCGCCTTCTTCGCCGCGACTTTCACGACGGACGGCGCGGTGGATTCAAGCTGCGGGAGAATTTTCCCCAAGGCCTGCGCCGCCACCGCGCTCTCGCGCGCGGGCAGGGGACGCCACAGCCCGACCACGCGGTCACGCCCCGGCGGTTGGGGCCAGAGCGCGAGCAGCTCGAGGGCTTCGGCGCGCAAGGCGTCCGGCGCATCGCTCGCGGCGAAGTCGGCGAGAGCCTGGGCGTTCTCGCCCGCGCCAAGACGGAAGTGGGCGTTGAGGACGCGCCGCCAACGTGCCGCCACCCTCCCGTTTGCGGAGTGGCCGGCAAGCCCCCGGGGCCCGGGGGGCACCCGGGCCAGCGGCCGTTGGGGGCGCGCCGCCGGGAAAGGGGCG
>JANNGC010000868.1:0-5511 GCA_031380445.1 Pedosphaera sp. | reverse complement strand
GCACCGGGCTGCCGCTGCCGCCGATGTCTTCGCCCACGCTGTTGTCATCGTAGCTGGTGAACACGGCGGGCAGATGCTCGGTGGTGTCGCAGACCAAAGCATACTCCTCGAAGAAGAACAGGCCGCTGGACTCGCTGAATTTAATGACGGTGCCGCCTTCGATGGTGGTGGTGCCGCTCAGGCCGATGGACGTGCTGACCCAATACGTTTCGTCGCTGCGGAAGGTGAAATCGGTTTCGCCGTAGATGCCGACCAAGTAGTAGTCCAGCACGAAGGCCGGAGCAGGCACGGCGGCGGAGGCCAGTTGCATCGGGGTGGCGTCCTGCGCGGTGAGGCGCGCGTGTTGCACGGGCTGCGCTTTCTTGTTTCGCAACGCCGCTTCGCGGGTCTCGCCGGACACAGGCAGAGCGGGCAGGCGGCGGGTGTTTTTCGCCAGCCGTTCCGCTTTCAGCAGCGGGGCCAGACCGGCCTGCCGCACCGCCTTCGTGGCGGGCGGCAACAGCAGCAAAGCCGGACGCACCCGCCGATGCTCCACCGCCTCGATGATGATTTTGCGGTTGTCGAATTCCAAAAAGGACTTGGCCACGCGACCGGAACGGGCGGCGGGCGGAACATTGGTCGTGGCCGGAGTGATGAAGGCCCGGCCCGTGCCCATCTTCATGGTGCCGAAGGTCAGTTCCGTATCCACCAAGTGCGGCTCCAGCATGGTGGCGGCTTTTTGCGGGTCGCGTTCCGGTTGCAGCAGAGAGGATCGTTGCGTCGGCACGGGACCAGCCAGTTGCTCGGTGAGCATTTCCAACCGGGCGGAGGATGACAAACCAAACGTCTGCGGCTCCGGCGGGCTTTCATGGAGAATGAGATCGCTTTCCAAACCGGCGCGCATATTCCGCAGGCGGATGGACGCCTTGATATGAGTGAAGCAGTTGCTGAACACGATCTCGTTGGAAGCCACGAGCCAGCCGACGGCATTGGTCACCACATCGAGCAGCACACCCTGGCCGTCCACCGGATCGAAGTAGTCAATGGCGAGCGGTTGAAACACCAATGCCTCGCCGCCGGGCATGACCACGCGCACGCCTTCACCCGAACCGATGTCACCCGGCACGATGACCTGATGCGCCGCGCCGCGCGCTTCCGCGCCGGTGGGAGTGACGGTGAAGGACGGATTGGCGGAGACGAACTGGCCGCTGGCGTTGGTGATGTTCAAGCCCGCGCCGAGTTCCACGAAGGAGTTGGTGCGATAGCTGGCTTTGCGGGTGACGTTGTTGGAGAGAGTGGTGACGGATTGCCAGCGGGTCTGGCTGGCGGTGCGCTGGACGCCGCTCCACGGGGTTTTGGTGGGAGCGGCCATGCGCGATTCAAATTCGGCTCCCGCTCTTGAACTGCTGAAGGTGCATAGCCAAGCAAGAAGAACTACCGAAGTGATGGCGAGCCGAAGTGATGGCGAGCCGAAGGCGATTTTTGTTTTCATAGAGTGGAACCCGTTGCGTTGCGAGAAGGTACCCTGAAGCGGATTTCGTCAAGAGGTAATTGAGATTAAAAGCCAGTGCGGGTGCATCTCGACACTGTTCTTGTGGCGGCAAGCATCTCTGCTTGCCAGTGAGTTGTGGCTTCCAGCCCGGCGGGAATGGCGTGCGAACGGCGTGCGGCTGGAAAACTTTCACGCGTCTCGCGAGGTCGTGGCTTTTTTCCGGGCAGCTGGAAGCCGGCCCTCACTGTCAGGCAGAGATGCCTGACGCCACGAAAGACGCCGCGTCCCTTTCGGAACGCGGCGTGAAATTTTCGGCGACTGATTACTTCATCAGTTCCAAGGCGGCTTCCACCATCTTGTCAGCGGTCAGCCCGTGGTGCTGATAGAGGTGTTCGGCAACATAAGCAGACTGGCCAAACTCGCCTTTGATGCCCAGCGTCTTGATGCGATGCGCGATGCCCGCGTTCGAAAGCGCGTGCGATACTTGCGCGCCCATGCCGCCGATGATCTGGTGATCTTCAATGGTCACGAGCCGTCCGTTCGCCGCCTTCACCGCCGCGCCGATGGTCGCGAGGTCCACGCGATTGATGAACGGATTGTTGATGACCGTGGCCTTGATGCCTTTCTCCGCGAGCTTCTTGCCGGCGTTGATGGCCTTGTCGAGCAACGGCCCGCAGCCGATGAGCACCACGTCGCCGCCTTGCGACAACACTTGCGCCTGGCCCCACGGATACTTCGCGTCGGCGACCCAACTGAGCGGGTAATTTTCGCGACCGACAAAGAAGATGTAGCTCTCACCGTCCTTGCCCGCCGTGCGGTCGGCGGCCTGGCGCTTGATGGCTTCATACATCAGCGCCTCCGCTTCATCCGAGCAACTCGGCGCGATGACCGTGGTGTGCGGAATGGAACTCGTCGCCGCGAGATAGGTCGTCGCCTCGTGCGACGCGCCGTCCGCCGCGTCTTGAAAACCAACGTGCGAGAAGAGCGCGATGACCGGCGCCTGCGAGAGGGCGGCCATCGTCAAAGGCAAGTTGCCTTTCGTGACACCGAACTGTCCGAACGTATCGACAATCGGAATGTAGCCCGCCTTCGCAAAGCCCGCGCCGGTGCTGACCATGTTCGCCTCGGCGATGCCGACTTCGATGTAACGCTCAGGGAAAGTTTTCTGGAACGGGCTGATGCCGGTCGAGCCTTGCACGTCGCAGGAAATGGAATAGACCGGCAACCCATCCACCGCCGCGCGAATCGCGGCCTTGGCGAGACCAGCTTGAATCTTGTCCTTCTTCACCGCAGGCGCACCAGCCGGAGCAGCAGCCGCTTTCGCTTTCTTCTCCGCTTCCTTCGTCTCCCAATCCGCGCGCAGAGCCTTCGCCCAGTTCGCGAGTTCTTCCGGCGTCTGTCCGCCGTAAATCTCGTGTACGAACTCGATGATCTTCTCGCCGTTCGCGAGCGGGAAGCCGTGGCCACCCGCCGAGTTTTCCATCGTGGCTTTAATGCCGTAACCCTTGATGGTTTTCACCCACAAGCAGATCGGCGCGTTTGGATTCGCCTTCGCCTGCTCGATGGCTTTTTCAATCGCCAGATAAACCGCCGGCAAGTCGTGGCCGTTTGGCACCGGCACCACCGTCCAGCCCAGCGTGGCCATCGCTTGGAACGTGGGCTGCATCGAGAACGAATCTTTCGTGATGCGCCCGGAGAGCTTGGTGTCGTTGTCGGAGATGAGCAGCACGAACGGATTCACGCGGCCCTTCGCGGCGAGTCCGGGGATGGCGGCGAAAGCTTCCTTCGCCTCGCCTTCCATGCTCGCGCCGTCGCTCACGGTACAGATGGTCACGCGGTCGCGCTTCGCCACTTTGTCGGCGATGGCGAGACCCTGCGCCTGCGGCAACGCGGAGCCGAGCGGGCCGTTGCTCAGGAGCACGCCCTCGGGATTGAGATGCGCCTCGCCGTGGCCGGTCAATTTGCTCTTGATGCTGCGGAAGCCCTTGAGGTCTTCAAACGTGGTGTTGTCGAAACCGAGGTTCGCACGCAACGCGTAAATGCCGTTCTCGGCATGGCCCGCGTCGTTGACGAAATTAAACGCCTCATGCCACGCGCGGCCCTTGGTCGCGAACATCAGCGCGTGAATCGCCGCCATCATTTCCGCGTAGGCCGCCGGACCGCCCCAGTGGCAGGCCGCGCCGCCCACGACGGCGTGGACGTTCATCAGCGCGAGCAGCGCACGTGTCGCCCGGGGATCGCCGACGACCACGTCGGCACCGGCGGAATTTTTCACGGTCACGGAATACTTCGGCGCCTGCGCGGGCGTGCCGGAGAGTTTGGATTTGAGCGCCAGCGGCGTGAGCGGCGGGGCGACGACTTGTTGGGCGACGGATGTATCAGCGGCCATAATGCGTTAATCAGTTTTCAGTTCAGATTTAGAGCGGCGGACTCTAGGAAGCGTCCGGCGAAAGGAAAAGTACGAAGTCCGGGGCTTTTCAGGATGCCCATAGCTCAGGCTGTGCGGCAGGGGAAATATTTTTTACCACGGATGGACACGGATTCACACGGATGAGAAATATCCGCGCCACACCTTTTCTATTTTATCCGTGTCCATCTGTGTCCATCCGTGATTGAAAAACTTGTTGGCTGTCCGCTCCGCGCCCCTAACTTCACGCGCATGGATCATTCGCCCGGATTTTTGAAAGTCGTGAACGAAGCCCGCCCGCGCATTCACGAAGTCACCCTTGATCAGGCCCGCGCCCGGCTCGCCGCCAATCCCGCCGCCGTGCTCGTGGACGTGCGTGAGGATGGCGAGTGGCAGAACGGTCACGCCGAGCAGGCGCTGCACCTCGGCAAAGGCGTGCTGGAGCGCGACCTCGAAAAACTGCTGCCGGATACGGACGCGGAAATCATCATGTACTGCGGCGGTGGCTACCGTTCCATCCTGACCTGCGAAGTCGCGCAGCGCATGGGCTACAAAAATGTCCACTCGCTCATCGGCGGCTACAAAGCCCTCGTGACGGCGGCATGGCCGTTGAAGAAGTAACCGCTGAAACGAGAAGTGAGCGTGGCAGTTTGGAGGGCCGGGGTCCGCCCCGGCGCGTTGACGCTCAAACACCAACACGCCGGGTCGGAGGCCGGCGCTCCGCAAATTCGTTCACGCTGCGACCATCACCCTGAAACCGCCGTAGCACATACGGGCGCAGTCGAAGGGCATCTTCTTCGGGTCGCACAGCGCCATCACGCGCGGGTCTTTCATCACTTTCGCGTTCACTTTGTCGCGGTGCGCGCGCGACTGGTGCGTGATGTAGGCGAAGACCACGGTCTCGCCCGGCTTGAGTTTCAATTGCTTCGGAAACGGCATCCCGAAACTCGCGCTCAGGTCGTCGCCCACGCACTCGCGGTATTCAAGCGCGCCATGTTCCTTCCACAGTTTCGCGGCCTTGCGCGCCATGCGGAAATAGGCGGGCAGGTTTTTCTTCGGCACCGGCAGGACGAATCCATCAACGTAGCTCATAGTTTTTTTGGTTGGCTTCACGGACGCCGCAGCGGAATCAAGGCGCGCACCCGCATGTCGCGCAGGTACAGCCCGCCCCAGATGAACACGCCGAAGACGATGGGACCGATGAAGTTGTCGCCCACGCGCAGGTGCGTGAGAATCGCGCCGCCCAGATAGCCCGTGAGCAGAATCGCCCCGAGCACCGCCGTGCGCGGGATGACATAGAGGATGACACAGGCGAGTTCCAGAATGCCCAGCCCCGTCGCGAGGCTTTCCGGGATGCCGATTTTCGCCAGGTTTTCGGCGAAGCCGGGCGGCTTCACGAATTTCATCACGGCGCTGAACAGCAGCATCAGCACCGGCAGCGTGCTCAGGACGCGCCCGGTCCAGAGCATCTTCTTCGAGACGGGAGCGGGTTGGTTGCTTGATGTCATAATTTTTCTTCGCGCATATTGATTCAAAAGTCGGGAGCCTTTGGCAAGGCATCCGATGACCCGACGAACGGGCGGCAGCTTTCAGGACATGAATGCACGAACGGAGCGGAGCGCGGGCTTTCCAG
>JANNGC010000849.1:0-9394 GCA_031380445.1 Pedosphaera sp. | reverse complement strand
TGAAATTCCCGATGCAGACGTTGCCGCGCACGATGGTGGTGTTGTTGTCGAAGAGCGCGACGCCCGAGTCGCCGTTGTGGAAGGAGCGGTTGTTCTCGATGATCGAGTCGTTGCAGTAACGGTGGAGCATGATGCCGTTCTTGCCGTTGTTCCACGTCGTGTTGTTGCGGATGATGATGTTGTTGCAGCGCTGGGAGGCGATGATGCCGTGGGTGCCGTTGTGATGGACGTTGTTGTTCTCGACCACGAGATAGTCCGAGTCGTCGTGCGGGTCGAAACCGTAGCCGACGTTGTGATCCATTTCGTTGTCGGCAAGGCGCTGGCCGAAGGAGCCGTAGGAGTAATGGCCGAAGTAATTGTGATGCACGCGGCTGTTGAGAATGTCGCCGTACACTTCCACGAAATTGTAGAGGTTCTTCACGTCGCCGTAGGGACGGTTGGTGTTCTCGATCACCTTCCACGTCAGCCCGTAGGCCTCGGCGTCGTGCGAGCCAAGGTAGCCCACGTCGCTGTCGATCACGTCCATGCGCGATTCAAGCGGCGTGCCGTTGGCGGAAAGATTGGAGCGCACGCGGATGAACGCGCGCCGCAGCGCGCCGGATTCGGTGTCGGGACCGTTCGCCGCGTCATCCCACGAAGTGATCTTCGTGCTGCGGATGTCAATGCTGCCCCAGTCGGCCGTGACGTGGACGAAAGCGTTCGGCAAACCGTCGTTGTTGCTTTGCAGACGCAGTTCGTTGCAGTCGCCGCCGATTTTGGTGCCGTGCAGCACGAGGCGCGCGCCGTTTTCCATGACGAGATTCGCGCGCAAGTGCCAGACGCCGGGCGTGACCTGCGTGACGAGCGCATTCGGCATGCCCGCCTTGAGATCACTGAGCGTCGCCGAGCCGGGGCCGGTGATGTAGATGCGGTAAGAACCTGCGGACCAGCGAAACGTGACGCCGAACGCGGGCGCAAGTGAGACGCAGAAAAAGAGAACGGCCAGCAGCCGCCCGGAGAGAGTTCGCCGAAATGTGCCGCGCCCGCCACCGGACTGTAACGACGCGCCGCCGCGCGGGCGTGGAGCCGCCGCCGATTCAAATCCGATGACCGACCGCCGTGAGCAAGGCACGGCACCTAAAGTTTTTTGCTGCATGACCTTCTGATCCCATTGATGCCCGGAGAGGTGCGTTCGATTCGCGTACGCGGACAGGCGAGGAAGCACTCACCCGACGTTTTTCTGTCACCGACGAATTCAGTCCCGGTCGTGGATTGACCGGAACCACTGCCTCTCCAGCATCGGCAGTGATTTAAGCAGGGCCAGTTGGGTGGCAGCAATTGCCTGAAACACGGAGGCGGTGAGAGTGGCAACGCTCAACTGCGGCGTGCGGTTAGCGCGCCATGCGGCTACGCATTTCACCGTAGCCGCATTGAAAATCCAGACGCGCGCCATCTTCAAAGTTCACGGGGTAAAGAAAGCCGGCCCGCTCCCGAGGTCAGGAGCGGGCCGTGGTGCGGTCTGTCTGGGAAACTATTTCCGCGCTGGAATCGCCTCCACGATCACGCCCGCGCTGGTGCAGGTCCAGTAGAGGTTGCCGTTGCGGGCCACGGTGATGTCGGTCGGCTCGGGGTCGCCTTCGTCGACGAGCTTTTTCACGCCAGTCTTGAGGTCGAGTTCCCAGATTTTGTTGCGGCCACCGTTGCGTCCGCTCACGCCGGGCGTCGGCACTTCGGTGAAGAAGAGCGTCTTGCCGCGCGCGTCGAGGGCGATGCCGGAGGGCTTGTCGAGCTGACCGATGAGCACGGTGGTCAGGCCGCTCTTGGCCTCACGTTCAAAGATCACCCCGGCGGATTTGCAGGTCCAGTAGAGGGCGCCGTCGCGCGAGACCACGATGTCGGTCGGCTCAGGTTCGCCCTGATGGATGAGTTCAATGCGCCGTCCGTCGGAGACGCTCACCGAATTCGAGCCGCCGTTCATGCCGTTGACGCCGGGCGTGGGAACTTCGGTGTAATAGACGTTCTCGTGCCGGTCCACGGTGATGCCGCTGGGTTTGTTCAGCCCGCCGAGAAAGACCGTGGCCGGGCCGTGGCCTTCTTGCTCCAGGATCACGCCGGCGGATTTGCAGGTCCAGTAGAGCGCGCCGTTGCGACCGAGCGCGATGTTGACCGGTTCCGGTTCGCCCATGTGCAGGGTGGTGATGCGGTCCTCGCTCAGGTCGAGGCGGCTGACGGCGTTCGAGCCGCCGTTCATGCCGTTCACGCCGGGCGTGGGCACCTCGGTGAAGAAGAGGGTCTTGTCGCCGCGCGCGACGAGTCCGGTCGGGCGGTGCAGGCCGCGCGCGACGACGCGCATGGAGTATTCGTCGCCGCCGGCCACGCGCGGGGCTTGCGCCGAGGCGGCGGAGGTGAGGGCGAGCCACGCCACGAGGGCGGCGGCGGTACGGGAGGTGAACAATGTTTTCATGGTTAATTTATTTGGTGAGTGCATGTGCATCAGGAGCGTGAACAAGGCGACGGGCGAAAAAGTTCCCGGCGGACGCAGAAAGAAAAACTTTTCTTTTTGGTGCCGAAGCGGGGCGCGGCGTAGCGTCGGCGCACTCCGAGATGTCATCGCCTGAGACCAGTTCGCCGGACACCGCCTCCGCCCGTTTCGAGGCGGTGGCGATGCCGTGCATGGATGCGCTGTACGGGCAAGCGCTGCACCTGACGCGACGGCCCGAGGCGGCGGGCGATCTGGTGCAGGAGACTTTTTTGCGGGCCTACCGGACGTTTGGCAATTTCACCGAGGGAACTAACGCGCGCGCCTGGTTGTTCACGATCCTGTATTCGATCTTCATCAACCAATATCGCCGGGAGCAGCGCGAGCCGGATCAGGTCTCGGTCGAGGCGATGGCGGAGGCGTTTGACCAGTCGCTCGCGGAGCCGGACTGGGAGGCGAACTTCATCGCGCTCGTGGACTCGGAGGCGGACTGGCGCGGGCCGGAAGTGCGCGCCGCGCTGGAGCAATTGCCGGAAAGTTTCCGCAGCGCCGTGCTGCTGGTGGATGTGGAGCAGCTTTCCTACGAGGAGGCGGCGGCCGTGGTGAACTGCCCGGTGGGCACGTTGCGCTCGCGGCTTTTCCGCGCGCGCCGCCTGCTCTACGTGACGCTGCGCGAGTACGGGCAACGTCTCGGCTTCGCGAACCGGGACCCCAACTGATATGCCGACGCCCCGACATTACCATGAAGAAGTCCAGGACTGGCTCGACGGACGGCTCGACGCCGCACAGTGCGACGAGGTGGAGCGGCATCTGGAGACGTGCGACAAATGCCGCCGCGCCTACGAGTCCGTGGGCTGGGTGAAGCAGGCGGCGGCGCGGCACTTCGCGGCCCTGCCCGCACCGGCGGAATTGCGCGCGCGCGTGCTCGCCGCCTTGCGAGCCGAAGCGGTGGCGCCGGCCGAGGCTGAAGAGTCGGCGTCGAACATCATCCAGCCGCCCGTTACCTTCTGGCGAAGCCGCCGCGCGGCGCTCGCCGCTGCCGCCGTGTTCGTCCTGGCCGCGTTGCTCGCCGGAATTGTTCTGCTGCGCCCCGCGCCGCTGCCGTCGGTGGTCGCGCAGGATTTCCAAAATTATCAGTCCGGGAAAGTCCCGCTCCAGCTCGCCACGGCGGACGTGCAGGCGATGGAGAAATTTTTCACCGCGCAAGGCGTGCCGTTCGAGACGCGCGTCTTCGATCTGGGCATGATGAATTACCGGCTGGCGGGCGGGCGCGTGCTGGCTCCGGGGCGGAGTCCGCGCGCTGCCTTTGCGTATCAAGGCGCGAACAACCAGAAGCTCCTCTGCCAGATGTTCGCCGGCCAGGTCACAGAGCTGCCGCCGGGCGCGGTGCGGCGCGAGAACAAAGGTTTCACCTTCCACATCTACGAACGCGACGGATTGACGGCGGTGTTCTGGCAGGAAGGCGCGGTGGTGTGCGTGCTGGTCTCGGACATCGCGCCGGAAGAGGTGGTGCAACTGGCCTTCGCCAAGGCCATGCCGCCGGGTTGAGATCATTCGCTGAGCGGAAGGTGTGAACCGGGCGTTCGGCACCTATTTTGAGATAGAGGTTCGGCATGGCCCGTCCGGCATTTCTAAAATTGGGTTAGGCACTTGATTCCCCGAACAACTGAAAACGGGAGCCACGACAGGAAAATAGAATCCCCATGTTCCTGTCCCCCATGTTCCTGTCGCAAGTTCCCTTTGGCGTGGCGGGGGAATGAAGTGCATAGCCCTATTCTAAAATTCAAAACCGGACGCCCGTGCCCTCCGCTGGCTGCATGGCTGTGGCCTGGAAACTCAGCACCAAAAAACGAGGCCGGACTTGCGTCCGGCCTCGTCGCGTTGGTTCACCGCAAACTTATTTCTTCAGGCGGAAGAACGTGTTGCTGGGCGTCAGCGGCACGGTGACGGTGTTCTCCGTATTGATCAGGATGACGGGACCGTTGGAAGTCCACGAGACGGCCGGGACCACGGGACTGGATTCGAGCGTGAAGCCGGTGAAGGTGGCGCTCCACGAGAGCACCGCGTTCGGCGGCTCGTGGCGGATGCTCAGGCTCGGCAGGCCCACGACGACGGTGGCGACGGCGCTGATGGTCGAGGCGCCGGGGATGAAGACGAGCGCGCGATACTGCGCGCCGTTGTCCGGCCCGCCGAGCGCGCTGGTGGTGTAGTTCGAGCTGGTCGCGCCCGCGAGGTCCGTCCACGAGCCGGTGATGAACCGCTGCCATTGATAGGCGAAAGGCGCGGCTCCGTTGACGTTCGTGCCGGAGGCGCGCACGGCGAAGCTCGCGGTCTGCCCCGGCTGGATGTTCGTGCTCACGGGCTGTTGCGTCACGTTCACGACCGCGCCGACGGGATCGGCGAGCGCGGCGAGGATGAAGCCTCCAACGGGCAGGTTGCCGTTGACCGGCACCGGGCCGCCGGGCGTCTGCCAACTGAGGGCGAGGTTGTCGCCGCCGCCGCCTTCCTTGACCAGCGACTCGAAGTAATACTGCTGCCCGGCGACCAGGCTGATGGGGCCGGTGATGTTCGCCTGCGGTCCGAGCGAGGCGTTGGTCGCACCCACGCGGCCGCCACCGCCGGCTTCACCGGTCCAAGTGCGGCGACCCGACCACACGGGTTCCCGGGCGATCATACCGCGGGCCGAGATGTTGACCGGATTGGCATCGGTGCTCAACCACAGTTCGGAGTTGTCGTCGCCGGCCAGATAGAAGGTGTGGTTGCCGGTCGCGGCGGGCGTCAACACGCCGCTCAACCGCGCGCCGTAGTTGTCAAACTCATCAACCGTGTTGAGTTCCGGCGTGGTGCCATAGCGGACGAGGCTGGGCGCATCCGGATAGTTCGGCGAACCGCGCAGATCGGCGATGGCCACCCCGCCGCTCAGGCCCTGGTACAATTCCTTCAGCACGAAGCCGCGGCTGTAGGTCCAGGTCTGGAAGACGACGTTGGTCGCGACCACCGGATTGCCCGCCGCGTCGGCGACGTTTTGCACGTTCAGGTTGAAGACCGTGCCCGCCGTCTGCGGGTCGGTCTGGAGCGTGACGGTCATGAGGTCGCCGCCGAGCGTGGCGGAGTTGACGGCCAGAGGCACGCCGTTCGAGGTCAGGGTGTAATTGCCGGGGGTGTTCGCGCTGGCGGAACCCATCGCCTCGTTGAAGACGACGCGCACGATGCTCAACGAGCGCGTGCCGCGCACCGTCACCACTTCGGGCGCGACATTGTCCACCGTCACGGTCAGCACGGCCACGGCACTGGTCAGGATGAGGCCGGGCGTGTAGGCGAGGACGCGGTATTGATCGCCGTTGTTCGCCAGCGTGCGGAGCGGCGTGGTGTGGCTGGAGGCGTTGGCGCCCGGGATGTCGGCGTTGTTCAACTGCCATTGGTAGGTCACGCCGTTGCTCGCGTTCGTCACCGTCACGGAGAAGGTCGCGGCGTGGTTGTCCGTGGTGGCCTGATTTTGCGGCTGCACCGCGATGCCGGCGCTGGCAATGCTCGCCGGGTCGAAGGCGATGGCGAGACGGTCCTGCGAGACGGGGGAGTTCGTGAAGCCGGACGGCATGACGACGGAGAAGCCCGCGTGGTCGCCGCCGCCGAATTCGCGCACGATCAGCTCGTAGTAGTAGCGCTGGCCGGCGACGAGCGTGACGTCGAGCGTCGGGCCGTCGAGCAGGCCGGTGCAGCAGACGGCAGCGAATTCGGACGGTACGCCGGTGTTGTCCGGGCCGGGGTAGATCCGCAGCCGCATGTCATCGTCGTGATCCGGATTGAAGTTGTGCAGGCCGCTTTCGGACGCGACGTAGAGGCCGGAGAAACGCATCGCGTACTGTTCGAGACCGTTCGGCAGCGGCGTGCTCTGCGGCCAGAACACCTGGTTGGTCAGGAAGCCGAAGTTCGGCGCGTTCGGATATACGGGCAGGGCGGTGAACTGGTTGATGCTCTGGCCGACGGGGAGGTTCAGATACGCCTGGAAGCGCGTGAAGCCGGACGCGATGACCCAGGTGTTCAGATTGGTTTGCACACCGCTGCCCGTGTCCAGGGGCGTGCCGTAGGGCAAGGTTGGGTTGCCGACCAAATCCGATTGGCCGGCCGCTTCCACGCTGTAGCTGGCGTTGATGTCCAGCAGCGGCACATTCAAGACGACCACGTTGCCGTAGTACTCGGTGGAATCCACCAGGATCTGGTTGGCCTGTGAATCGAAGAGGAAGAAGTTGCTCGGCTCGCCGACCGGCCCGGCGGCCATGGTCTCGTCCCAGGTCAGGATGATTTTTCGGAACGTCTCGTCGCCCCGCGCGCTCAGCAGCACCGGGCCGTTGGTGTCGTTGCTGATCGTGACACGCGCGACCTGACTTGTGACCGCGTTCAAAAAGTTGGTGGCGATGGCGAAGTAATCGTCCGTGTCCGCGATGGCGGTGTTCGCAATGGTGAAGGTCGCGTTGGTGGCGTCGGTCAGGGCCACGGCCGGGTTCGTGCCGCGGTACCACTGGAAGCGCGGCGCGCTGCCGCTCAGGCCGAACGTGAGATTCAGCACGCGGTTTTCCGTGGTGGTCACGTTGGTCGGCTGCTGGGTGATGGCCAGCGGCGTGGGGATGATGGCCAGCAGCCTCGAGCCGAGCACCATGTCGCTGCTGTTGTTGCCCGTCTGATGCACCTCGACCGCGAAGGTGTTCGTGCCCTGCACGAGCGAGGTCGGCAGGTTGGTGAACACGTCCCAGCCGTAGGTCGCGATGTCGCTGGCCGCGCGGTCGCCCGGCGTGGCGAAGGTCACCACCGTGCCGACGTTGAAGGCGATGCGGCCGATTTCCACGCCGTTCAGCCAGAACACCGCCGCGTCATCAATCAGGTTCGACGCGATGAGCGTGACGCCGACCGGGCTGTTCGTGAACACAAACTGGGTGCGGAAATAATACGTGCGCGGCTGCACGGTGTTGGTCGTGCGGTTCATGAACGTCGTGATGGTCAGGCCGTCCGGCAATCCTTCGTTGAGCGGGAAACCAAGCGGCGCGGCGCCCGTGCCCCAGCCCGGCCCGCTGTCGTTAAAGCCGACGTCGCGCCAGGTGGTCCCGAGATCGATGTTCGACTGTTCGAACTTCCAAGTCTGGCTCACCGGCACGACGATCTGGAACTGCGCCTGGCACATCAAGGCGGCGGCCAGAAAGGCCAGCAAGACTGGCGCTATCTTGATTTTTGCATGGGTTGGTATTTTGATCATAACGGTCTGTTTGGTTTTGTTTGGTTTTGTTTGGTGAGGAAACACGAACGGGAAAGGGGCTGCCGGACTCAGGTCTGACGAACGGAACCGGTGCGCGCTCGCGCGGGAGAGCTGGAGACAAAAACTCCCCGACTGGCCATCCACTCCTGTGGACTGCGGCTCCAGCCGCCGAGGCGGTTCATCCAGTATGATGCCGGGTATTTTCAAGGCACACGGGTCCTCGCCAACTTTGGCGTGGGTTTGGTTCAATGGGCTTGCGGATAGCTATTCGTGAAAGCCCTGCTACAAGCAACATGCATTTCTTGGCGGATTCAGTTGTTGTATTAGCACGATTTTTATCCGCCCTGAAACGCACTCTGCGGATTGGCCAGCCTCGCGCGCAAGGGTGCATCCACGACGTTCGCCCAGGCGCCCACGAAATCGTTGCGCGGCCCGTCCAGACCGCCACACTCCAGGCCATGCGCGCCCTCCTCATTACCTTGCTCGCCTCGGCCGTGGTCGTCGTCGCCGCGCCCCCGCCGCCAGAAGCCCTCAAGCGTATGCGCGTCGCCGAAGGCTTCGAGGTGCAGCTCGTCGCCAGCGAGCCGGACATCCGCCAGCCCGTGACCATCAGCTTCGACGAGCGCGGGCGCCTCTGGGTCGTGCAGTATCTCCAGTATCCGAATCCCGCTGGGCTGAAGGCCGTGAGCGTGGATCAATATCTGCGCACGAAATACGACCGCGTGCCCGAGCCGCCGCCGCGCGGGCCGAAGGGCGCGGACAAGATCACGATCTGCGAAGACACCGATGGCGATGGCGCGATGGACAAGTTCAAGGACTTCGTCACCGGACTGAATCTCGCCTCGGGCATGGCGCTCGGTCACGGCGGCGTGTTTGTGGCGCAACCGCCGTATCTCTTGTTCTACGCCGACAAGAATCACGACGACGCGCCCGACGGCGATCCGGAAGTGCTGCTCACCGGCTTCGGCATGGAGGACGCGCACGCGTTTGCGAACTCACTCGTCTGGGGCCCCGACGGCTGGCTCTACGGCGCGCACGGCAGCACGGTCACAGCGAACATTCGCGGCATTGAGTTTCAACAAGGCATCTGGCGCTACCATCCGGTCACGCGCGAGTTCGAGCTGTTCGCGGAAGGCGGCGGCAACACCTGGGGCGTGGACTTCAACGAGGACGGCGAGATCATTGCGGGCACCAACTTCGGCGAGAAGATCGGGCTGCATCAGGTGCAAGGCGCGTATTACGTGAAAGGCTTCGCCAAGCACGGCCCGCTGCACAATCCGCACAGCTACGGCTACTTCGATCACATGCCGATGCGCGGCTTCAAGGGCGGTCACGTCACTTGCGGCGGCATTGTTTATCAAGGCGGCGCGTTTCCCGATTCGTTCAATGGCACCTACATTGCGGCCAATCTGCTTTCGAGCGCGATCTACTGGCACAAGCTGGAGCGCGATGGGTCCAGTTGGAAAGCCCGCTTCGGTGGCCCGCTGCTCGAGAGCGACGACAGCACCTTCCGTCCGATTGATTGTCTGACCGGTCCCGACGGTGCGCTCTACGTGGTGGACTGGTGCGACCCGCGCGCGAGCCACGTCGATCCCGTGGACAACTGGGACAAGGCGAGCGGGAGAATCTATCGCGTCGCCTCGGAGCGCCGATTTCCAAATCGGCGTGATTCTCAGACTACTGGCCGG
>JANNGC010000828.1:0-7583 GCA_031380445.1 Pedosphaera sp. | reverse complement strand
TCCGACACCGGCACGGTGCTGCTCGAAGGAAAAGAGATGGCCGGGCCGGGACCGGATCGCGGCATCGTGTTTCAAAACTATTCGCTGCTGCCGTGGCTGACCGTGTTCGAGAACATCAAGCTTGCGGTGGACCAGGTCTTCGCGGAGAAGACCGAGGCCGAACGCGTTGAACACACGGAGAAATTCATCGCGATGGTCAGCCTCACGCCCGCGCGCGAGAAACGGCCGAGCGAACTTTCCGGCGGAATGCGCCAGCGCGTGAGCGTGGCCCGTGCGCTGGCCATGTTGCCGAAGGTGCTGCTCTGCGACGAACCGCTCAGTGCGCTTGATGCGCTGACGCGCGCCAACTTGCAGGACGAAATTGCGCGCATCCGTGCGGAGCAGGACCAGACCATCGTTCTGATCACCAACGACCCCGACGAAGCCATCCTGCTCGCCGACCGCGTCATTCCTCTCGCCGCCGGCCCGGGGGCTACGCTCGGGCCGTCGTTCCGCGTGGACATTCCGCGCCCGCGCGACCGCAAGGCGCTGAATCACGACGACCATTTCAAAACGCTCCGCCGCGACATCATTGACTGGCTGCTCGCCTCGAAGGGCGAACGCAAAGTGGCCGTGACGCGGAAGCTAATCCTGCCAGACATCGAGCCGGAGGATTTGTCCATCCCGCGCGGCGCGTTTAACCGGCGCAAGACGGCGTTGCGCCGTAGCGAAGTGAAAAGCGAACTCGTGGAGACCGAATGAGCGCCTACGTCGAACTCTCCAACATCTCGAAGATTTACCCGACGCCGAAAGGCCCGGCGATCATCGTCAAGAACTTCAACCTCTCGATCAAGAAGGGCGAGTTCATCACGCTCATCGGCCACTCGGGCTGCGGCAAGTCCACGGTGCTTTCGATGCTCGCGGGACTGAGCGAAATCACGGAAGGCGGCATCATTCTCGCGGGCAAGGAACTCGTGGGCGCTGGGCCGGATCGCGGTGTGGTGTTTCAGTCGCCGTGTTTGCTGCCGTGGTTCACGGCGTTTGAAAACGTGATGCTCGGTGTCGATCAAGTTTTCTTCACGGCGACGAAGCAGGAGCGCAAGCAGATCGTGGAATACTACTTGAGCGTCGTGGGCCTGGCCGATGCGATGCACAAGAAGCCGGGCGAGTTGTCGCAAGGAATGCGCCAGCGCGTCGGCATTGCACGCGCGTTCGCGCTCTCGCCGAAGATGCTGCTGCTCGACGAGCCGTTCGGGATGTTGGATTCGCTCACGCGCTTCGAGTTGCAACAGGTGCTGATCGAACTCTGGCGCAAGGACAAGAAGACCGCGCTCATGGTCACGCACGACGTGGACGAGGCGCTCTTCCTATCGGACCGCATCGTGATGATGACCAACGGCCCCGAAGCCGAAGTGGGCGACGTGCTCGAAGTGAATTTCCCGCGCCCGCGCGAGCGCAAGGCGGTGATGGAGCATCCCGACTATTACAAGCTGCGCGAGCACCTGATCGAGTTTCTCGAAGTCCATGCCTACCGGGGCAAGGGCGGCAAGGCGCACGGCGGTCACGGACCATCTGCGCCCGCCGCGCCGAAACAGACGGCCACGCCCGAAGCTGAAGCGGAGCCGGAGCCGGCGGGCGCGCCGTCGTAGTGCAGGGCGGCGAATTTCGCCCAAGAACAATTTCCAGCTCATTAAAATCAAATCGTGGTGAACAGCCACGGAGAGAATCCCTTTGACTCAGAACAACTAGAACTCAACGCACAAAAAAATGATCCGAACCAAAACCAATTCGCTCACCAAAATCCTGACCGGCGGCGCGCTCGTGCTGGCCTGCGCGGCGTCCGTGTATGCGCAGGACAAACCGTTCACGCAGCCCGGCCTCGCCTCGCCCGTGCCGCCGCCCGCGCCCAAGCCGCCCGTGACTGCGGCAGATGCGAAACCCGTCACGCCGCCGCCCGCTCCGGAGCCGAACGCAGTGGAAAAATTCTTCAACGGGAAAATCCCGGAGGCGTTCACGAAAGGAAAGTTCAGCCTCAATTCACGCCTGCGTTACGAGTATGTGGAGCAAAGCAACTTCAAGGAGGAGGCGAACGCGCTCACCGTTCGCACGCGCTTTGGCTTCACCACCGCGCCGCTCTACGGTTTCCAAGGGATGATCGAGGGCGAGAACATCACGCCCCTCATTCCGGAGCATAATTACAACGCCGCCGGCTCGAACAAGCAGACCGACCGGCCTGTCATCGCCGACCCGGAGACGACGGAACTGAACCAGGCGTGGCTCGGCTACAGCTACACGAACTGGATCGCGCTCAAGGGCGGACGCCAGCGCATCGCGCTCGATAACCATCGCTTCGTCGGCGACGTCGGCTGGCGGCAGAACATGCAGACCTACGACTCGGCGTCCTTCGAGAGCAAACCGCTCAACGGTCTCTCGCTTTTCTACGCCTACGTGTGGGACGTGAACCGCGTCTTCGGCGATGTGGACGGGCTGGCCGCGACGAGTCCGAACAAGGATTTCCGCTCCGAATCGCACTTCATCAACGTGTCGTATCAGCCGTTCAAGTATGGCCGCTTCGTGGGCTACAGCTACTTGCTCGACTTGGAAAACCGCGCGGGCTTTGCCAATTCCTGCCAGACCTACGGCGCGTATTTCGCCGGCTCCGCGCCGATCACGGAAAAAATTTCGCTTGGCTATCGCGCGGAATACGCCCACCAGACGGACTACAAGGAAAGCCCGCAGGATTACGCGGTGGACTATTACAACTTCGAGTTGAGCGGCACGTTGAAGCCCGTGTCCATCGGCGGCGGCTACGAAGTGCTTGGCTCGGATGAGAACGAGGCGGGCGTGGGCAACGTCAGCTTCCGCACGCCGCTCGCCACGCTCCACGCCTTCAACGGTTGGGCGGATGTGTTCCTCGCCACGCCGGCGAACGGACTGCGCGACGCCTACGCCTTCGGCCAGATCACGCTGCCCGGCGAAGTGCCGGTGCGCCTCGTGTATCACAAATACGATTCGGAAGAGGAGAGCCAGGACTACGGCCAGGAAATCAACCTCCAGGCCACCAAGAAATTCGGCAAGCACTGGAGCGTGCTGGCGAAGTACGCCTACTACGACGGCAAGGAAGCGCCCGCGCGCTACGACGCGCACAAGGTCTGGGCGCAGGTGGAGTTTAACTTCTAATTCGTTCTGTTGGTTGACCTCGCGATGCGGCGTCCGGGTGGGCGCCGCATTTTTGAATCCTGAAAGGATTCGGATAATCCAGCCCAGCGTTGCGCCGCCGAGGCGCAACGCTGGGTGTTTGGTGTGAGGGGCATCAACTCTGAAAGAGTTGAATCAAGGGTGAAGAACGCGGGCGTGATGCAACTCTTTCAGAGTTGGGGAAATCCTTTGAAACCGTGTCCCAGGGTAGCTCCTGCGTCGCAACCCTGGGCTGGATGATGCAATCCTTTCAGGATTGAAAACTGGTTTGCCGAGTGGCGGGCCGCGTCTGCGCTTGTGGCCGGGAAGCAAAGAACACCTCACCTCCGCGCCGACACTTCCACCGTCGCGCGGTTCTTCGCGATATGTTTCGGCGCGAGCACGCCGCGCCAGTTGGTGTTCGGGTAGACCAGCGCGTCGCGGCCGATGACGCTGCCGGGATTCAGCACGGCGTTGCAGCCCACTTCCGCGCGGTCGCCGATCATCGCGCCGAATTTCCGCAGCTTCGTATCAATGATCTTCTTGTCCCACTCCACGCCGATGTTTCCCGGCGTGAGCTTGAGATTGGAAATCTTCACGCCCGCGCCGAGGTGCGCCTTGAAGCCGAGAATGGAATCGCCCACGTAACTGAAGTGTGGCACCTGCGCGCCATTGAAAAGCAGCGCGTTCTTGAACTCGCACGAGTTCCCGATCACGCAGCCGTCGCCAATGATCACGTCCTCGCGCAAGTAGGCGTTGTGGCGAATCTGGCAGTTCTTCCCGATGATGGCCGGGCCTTTGATCATCACGCCGTCCTCGAGCACCGTGCCTTCGCCGATGAAGACATTCTCGCCGACCCACGCGTTGCCGAGGCAGGTGTTGTGCAGGGCAGGGCGAAGGTTCTTCGCGAGGTGGTCTTTGATCTTCTTCAGCGCGTCCCAAGCGTAGTCGCAGCCGTCGAAGATCGCGGCGTGCTCGCTCTGCGCGAGGTCAAACAAGTCGGTCGGTTTGAACATGCGGCGATGAAACACTGCGGCGCGGAAAATTCCAAAAACCAAATCCGCCGGACTTCACGCCCGGGCGCAATTTGACAGCCGCGCTCCGTCAGCGCACCTCGAACGGCAGCCGCACCGTGGCATTGGTGAAGCGCCGCTCCACGGCCTCGAACAAATCCACCTCGAACGCTTTGCCGATGTTGTTGCCCGCGAGGTCTTCAATGGTCTTCGGCACGAGCAGCGCGTGCGGGCCGCGCGGCCACGGCTGCGCGGGGGTGAAGGTCCAGCGGCGTTCCTCGTCGTCGAGCGCGGCGTGGCCGTCGAGCAGTTGGGTTGAGGCACCGGCCACTTGGATCATCCGCAGTGCCAGCGCGTGATCGAGCGGCTTGGGGAAATTCACGATGAGCGGCTCGCGCGTGTCCGCTTTCGGCGCGGTGATTTTCCAACTCGCGGTCGTGAGCGCCTCGCGATCCGTGGGACCGACGGCGAAGGTTTTGCGGAAGGATTCTTTCAGCGGCAGCCCGGTGGCGTCGGTCCACGCGCGGTCAATTTCCAGCGCGTAGCTTTTTCCCTGCTCCAAGGCGGGGCCGATTTCCTCCAGCGGCGTCACGCCGCGTTTGATGCGGCCCGGATCAATGAAGAGCGTCAGGCGCGTCATCGCGGGGTTCCACAGTTCCTCGTCAATTTCCAGGAAGGGCAGTTCCACCGCTTTGCCGCTGGCGTCGCGCAGGTGGATGTAATCGTAGATGTGCCCGCGATTCATGGGCGCGGAGAAGTGGACGTAGAATTTCAGCAGGTTCTCCGGCAGCACGCGCGCGGTGGGATAAATCTGCGCGACCACGGTGCGGGCCGACGCGACGCGGCGCGGCGGAACAAAACTGGTGATGAGAAATTTCCCGCCCGCATCCACGGGCAAGGACGCGGGATGGAACGACGCCACGTAGCGCAGCCCCGGCTCCAGCGGAAACTGCGGCGTGAACTCCAACGTGTTCCCGGTCACACCGTAGGTGCCGAGCATCGCGGGCAGGCCGATGGTGCCGAGCGCGTCCCCGGCGTGGACGTGGACGACGAGCAGCTTCTGCCACTGCGCGGCGGTCCAGTTCGCGCCTCGCAACGCGGCCACGTTCTTCGCGTCGAGCCCGGCGACGTGGAGCGCCCAGCCGCCGGGGCCGGCGTTGGTGGCCCAGCGCAGGGTGTGAAGAGGTTCTGCCGCCCAACCCGTGAGCGACAGGGATGCGGTCAGAAGCAAAGCGAAGATGCGAAGGTTCATGATTGTGGGCGTCGCCGGACCCACGCGCCAAAATTTCCCCGCGACGTTTTGGACTGCGGTGGCAGAGCGGAGCGGCGACACCGCTTTGGAACTTGCGGGCGCGTCAGAAAGCGGTGTCGCGCTTCGCTTGCCACCGCAGTCCATATCGCTCTCCGGTTTGCGGATGGTGCAGTTGCCAAGATGCGCCTCATGGCTATTCGCAGCCGTGTGTGGTCGGTCGCTTTGGCTTCATCGAGAACCTCAATCTCCCGACACCCGCTTGCGGATGTCGGCCTTGGCCTGCTCCCAGTCTGAGAAACGCGCTTCGCCTGAAGCAATCCGTCGCTCACGTTCCTCCAACACTTCACGATGCCATTCGGGCGACTCTTCGCCATGCACACGGTCGCAACCGCTGAAAACGACCGAACGGATCGCGTTGTTTCGTGCATGGCGTGTAGCGCCGTCAGTGGGCCGTGTCATCGTCGAATCTCCACCTCAAGATGTTGAAGACTCCAAGCAAACATCTGAAAGAGCACCACCTCATCGGGAACTGGTATCGCCGACGCGCCCGGAGACTCATATGCGAAGTCATGGAGGGCTGCCTTTACAGGCCGTGCAGCATCAACCACATGGAGCATCTGCTCTCGACTCGCTTGGCGAATCGCTCGCTCTAAGGCGTCCTCGCCGCAAATGCCCCATACTCTCGCGAGAGGAAGTAACTCACGCAGGGGCGCAGGCACGCGTGCTTCATCGATACGCACATTGGGGAGTTCGTCATACCGCCCAATCTCAGTTCGATCTGTGGACTTCTGCATAGCGTGTGAAGTGGCCTGACATTGAAGACTAACGCCTCACGGCAGCGGCAGCGATTCGAGCACGAGCGCGCCGGCCTCGCCTTTGCGGAGGACGAGGGCGTTCTTCTCATCGTAGCGGTCGAGCTGGCTCACGTCTTTCCACGCCGCGATGGTCTCGTAGGCGAGACCTTTCTTGTCGGCGACGCGCTCGGTGATGCTCTCGGCTTTCTCGATGGCGTCGGTGCCAATCTTCATGATGCCGCGGCTGCTGTTGGCGAGGAGGAGGAAGTCTTTGCCGTCCTTGTGGTACACGATCATGTCGATTGGACGGTTGCGGTTGCCGAGTTCGGCGATGGTCTTGCCTTTCACTTTCGCGCCGGGCTTCAAGTCCGTGAGCGGGAACTGCACCAGCGGCGTGCAAGTGTAGGCGGCGATGAGCTGCGGCTCGTTGCCCACCTTGAACGGGACGAAGGTGCGGATGGGCGAGCGGGTCTCAAACTTGCCGTGCGCGCCGTGGTACATTTCCACGCTGGTGCCGTTGGCCACGGTCTGGAACGGGAACGGAATGGCGCGCAGCGTGGAGGCGAACTCCTCGTTCGACAGCCCCGCGATGAGCACGCGGTCCTGGAAGAACGCGATGTCGGTGATGGATTCGAGGCGCGGATTGCTGGAACGGTTGCCCTGGCCCACGACGCCTTCGACGGGCGCGTCGGGCAGTTCGCCGCGCGAGAATTTCACTTTGTCGAGCGACACGACTTCGAGCGCGCCATCGGTCTTCACGCGCACGAGCACGGCGATGGCTTCCGGCCCGCGTCCGCGCGAGACGGCGACATAGACATTGCGCGAGAGCGGATTCACCACGAGGTCATCAATCAGGATTTGGTCGGCGGCGGTGCCGAGGAGCGCGGCGATTTTCTGGTTCAAGCCTTCGACCTTGAGCGCCTTGATGGCGGGCGCGGCCTTCGTGTCGCCGGTGGCGATGGCGACGACGGCGGCGGACTTGGTGTCGGCGACGAAGAGAATGCCGTCCGGCCCGAAGGCGAGCGGCCCCATGGACTTGAAGGCGGCCTGGCCTTCCTTCATGCCTTCCGTGAGACCGGCAGCGAAGGTGGTGGTGGAGAACAAACCGAGGGCCAGCAGAACGGAGCCGGCACGCTGAACAATGTGTTTCATGGCAATTATTTTTTGAAGTGGGTGAACGTTTCGGGAGCAGACGGCGCGGACGGCGGCGGGGTAACGGGGAAGTTTGGAACCGATAATGGACGCTAATAAACGCTACTGAAAACCGGCCGGGACTTTTTCCATTAGCGAAAATTAGCGTCCATTAGCGGTTAAAAAAACTTCCTCGCGGCGGCTTCTCATCCGCCTGGCGTGGACGGAACGGTGGCA
>JANNGC010000821.1:0-2348 GCA_031380445.1 Pedosphaera sp. | reverse complement strand
GCCTGCGAGGTCGTTGCTGAAGTTCGCGTCGTTGAGCGTGAACTTGTCCGCAACGAAGCCGTTCACCACGCCGGACGGAGTGGCGATGGTGAAGGTGTTGGTTGTGTCGTTGTTCCAGTTCGCGGCCACACCGGGCGTCGTGCCGTTCAGCGACCAGAGGTTGACCGCGAAGGTGTTGCCGCTGGTGGCCTCGATGTTGAGGTCGCCGGTCACGTTCAGGAGATCCCAGCCGGTGCCCGCGCCGCCGGTGGCGTCGTTCAATTCCCAGCGATAAGCCGAGCCGCCCGCGAGAACCATCGAGCCGCAGTCGTTGTTCTCGGTGCCGACCAGCAGCGGGCCGGCGGGCGAGATGAGCACGGGCGTGTTGGTGACGGTGACGGTGGCGACGGCGCTGGTCACGGAGCCATACTTGTTGTTCGCGACCACGGTGTAGCTGCCGGCGAGGGCGGTGGTGACGCCGGTGAGGTTGATCGTGGTGTTGGTCTCGAGCGAGACGGCGCCGCCGTTGCGATACCATTGATAGACCGGCGGCACGAGCGCGGCGGTCACGACGGAGAGGCTGGTGCTGCCGCCGCACTGGACGGAGACATTCGCCGGCTGCGTGGTGATGGCGACGCCGGAGGCGGTGACCTGCGCCCAGCCCGCGCCGAAGCGGACTTCATCGAAGTCCCAACTGTTGTCGTTGTTGTTGCTGCCGCTGCGGAGGGCGATGCGGTTGAAGCGCGCGTTGCCGGTGAAGGTACGGCGATACAAATTGCCCTGGCTGCCTTCGCCCACGGAAATGTCCGGGTCCATCCACACGGTCACGGTGTCGTCCGCGCCGGAGGCGTAATCAATCTTGGCGACAAACATGTGGACGTTTGCGTCCATGCTCAGGAAGGCGGCGGAGTTGTTCGTCAGATCCACATCGCCGCTGATGCCGAAGAGGCTGTAGGCCCACGCGCCGAAGTTGTTGCCGATGCCGAGCACTTCCGTGCCGCCGTCGTAGAGTTGCAAGCCGGCGAAGTCATCCGTGCCGTCGAGGCTGCCGCTGGCGTTGCGGGCCAGGAAGCTGAAGTAGAGCGTGCCGCTGGCGTTCGGGCCGCCGACGAGTCCGCCGTCCACGAGTCCACTGAATGCGCCGGATGTGTCCACGGCGGCGGAGACGGTGTTGAAGCCCGCCGCCGGGGTGTAGGCGCGTCCGCCGGTCGAAGCCAGCACATGGTAGCCGCTGGCGTAACGCAGGCCGGCCGCGTTGGTGGCGAGCCCGTCGCCGGAGTCAACCGTCCAACTGCCGGCTGCGAAGCCCGTGCCGCGATACGACTGTCCGCCGAGCGAGCCGTCCGTGTAGCAGGCGAACGGTTCGTACGCGAGCAGGTTGGTCGAGGCCGGATCAATCACGGTGACGGTGGCGAGGCCGGTGTTGGTGTTGCCGTTGCCGTCGTGCGCCGTGACCGTGACGGCGTAGTTGCCGGGGCAGGTGAAGACGGTGGGCGTCGCGCCGAGCAGCAGCACCGTGCCGCTGCACGCATCGGAACTGGTGCCCGCGTTAAACACTTCGCCAGCGGTGATGCTGACGGATGAGCCGGTGAGGTAACGCACCAGATTGTTCACGCCCACGACCGGCGCGATGGTGTCGCTGACGGTGAGCGCGACGACCGCGCTGGTCACGCCGCCCGCGAAGTTCGTGAGCGCCACGGAGTAGTTGCCCGCGAGAGCGAAGATGCCAGTGCGAGTGAGCGAACTGTTCGTCGCGTTCGCAATGGGCGACGCGCCGAAGAACCACTGGTAGCGGATCGCATCGATGCTCGTCGCGACCACGGAGAAGGTCGCGTTGCTGGAACATTCGATGGACTGCGCCACGGGCTGCTGGGTGATCTCGGGCACGCCGCCGAGGGCGTTGGCTTTCACTTGCGCGACCTGGTTCGAGGTCAGCGCGCGCCGCCACATCATCACGTCGTCGATCTGGCCGCTGAACCACGAGGCGGCCACGGCGCGCTGGATGGCGCCGATGGAGATGGTGTTGAAGGTGTGGGCGTTGGGCACGCGGACGTAGTTCGTGACCAGGCTGGGCAGGCCGTCCACGTAGACCGTCATCGCGCCGTTGTTGTCCACGAGCGTGACGTGATGCCAGTTGTTCGTGTCATAGGCGTTGGCGGCGGTCTTGGCGTGATCGATCTGTGGGGCATTCGCGTCATTGCGGAGGAAGATGTCCACCGCGCCGTTGGCCCCGCCGTTGTGGGTGCCGATGTTGAGCAACTGGTTGTTGCTGTTGGTGCTGCCGTTCGAGAAGACGCGCCGGTCGCTCTGCAACGGCCCCCTGACCCACGCCGCGATGGTGTAGCCGAAATGCTGAATGGGTGAGAAAC
>JANNGC010000810.1:0-6299 GCA_031380445.1 Pedosphaera sp. | reverse complement strand
CGGCGGTCCGCGCTCCTCACGCCGCCAGCCCGCTGTGCACGTATTGGAACGCGTGCTGCACCAGCTCCGTGCCGTTCTTCAGGTTCAGCTTGTCCTTGATGTACTCGCGGTAGGCTTCGACGGTGCGGACGCTGAGGCGCAGCTCCTCGGCAATCTGCCGCGTGCCGCGCCCTTCGCCGATGAGACGAAAGACTTCGAGTTCGCGGTCGGACAAATTATCAATGGACGAACTGCCGTGCTTGATGCGACCGCCCACGAGCTGGTTCAACATGCGACCCTTCATCTTATCGCTCAGGAAAATTTCCCCGGCGATGACCTGGCGGATGGCGGTGAGCACTTTCTCAATCGCCTCTTCCTTCATGATGTAGCCGAGGCTGCCGGCGCGCAGGGCGCGCTCGGCGTAGAGCGTCTCGTCGTGCATCGAGAGCACGAGCAGCGGGAGATCAGGCCAGCGCGCCTTGATGTTCTTGATCAATTCGAGGCCGTTGCCGCCGCGCAGGGAAATGTCCACGAGCGCGACATCAGGATTCAGCAAGCCCACGGCCTCGAAAGCCTTCGGCGCTTCCTCGGCCTCGCCGCACACGACGAGGTCCGGCTCCTGGTTGATGAGTTCCGCGAGGCCCTTGCGCAGAATCGGATGGTCATCAATGAGCAGCACGCGGTACTTCGCCTTGCGCGCGACGGGCGCGGCCTGTTCCGGGCGTTTGCTCGTCGAGAGGCTGTTCAGGATTTGTTTGCGGTTAATTCGATTCATATTGGTTGCGGAATGAGCAGGTGACACTGGTGCCGCCTTGGTCCCCGGCGGCGACTTGGAGTTCCCCACCGATGCGACGCGCGCGGAACTGCATGATGCGCAGCCCCAGTCCGTTCAACTTCGCCTCGGGGGTGAAGCCCGTGCCGTCATCGGTCACGCGGAGCTGGAGTTGATCACCGTTCACGTCGAGCGTCACCTCGATGTTCTTGGCCTTGCTGTGCTTGATGGAATTGTTCATCGCCTCCTGCGCGATGCGGAAGACATGCGTGGCGAGAACATTGTCGTTGATGGAAATTTTTTCCGCCGCGCGCAGCGTGCAATGGACGCCGCAGGTGCGCTGGACTGAATCAGTCAGTTCCACGAGCGCGGCGGTCAGGCCGTTCCGCTCCAGTTCGGCGGGGAACAAACCGCGCGCGAGATTGCGCGTCTGCGCCAGCGCCTGCATCACCAGCCGGCCAATCTCGGCGGCCTCCTTCGCTTCCTCCGGTGATTTCATCGTGAGCTTGCGTTCCAACGCGCGCGTCAAAAACGTGATGCCCGTGAGATGTTGCCCCAGTCCGTCGTGCAAATCCTCGCCGATGCGCTGCTGCTCGCGGTGGCTCACTTCCACAATCTCGTGCTCCATCCGTTTCCGCTCGGTGACGTCGCGCACGAGGACGAGCACCTCGTCATCCGCACAACTCACGCCGCGGACTTCGAAGTCGCGCAGTTCGTTGGGCAGCAAATACTCGCAGGTGAAGGTCTGCACTTCGCGGGTGCGAATGGCCTGGCCGAGCTGCTGCATGGCCTGGGTGGCGAGCGGCGCGGGCAGCAGTTGCTTGAGGCTGCGGCCCATCAGCTCATTCACCTTCAAGCCGAGCGGATTGCCCGTGCCGGCGTGCAGTTCCAAAATGGTTCCGTCCTTGCGCAAGCGGATCAGCAAGTCCGGCACGATGGCGAGCATGGCCCGCGTGCGTGCGCTGCTTTGCGCCAGGCTGTCGTGCATCGTCTTCGTGTCCGTGATGTCTTCCGCGATGCCGAGAATGCGCTGCACCGTGCCCGCCGCGTCACGAATCGGGAACATGCGGTCGCGAATCCAGCGCAACGATCCGTCCGGTCCCGCCACTTGATAGGTCTGGTCGCGCTCGGTCGAATCGGTGAGCACCGTGGTGCGCGGGCCGCTGCGCTTGAAGGAACTCGCCCACTGCTCCGGGCTGCGATACGTGTCCTCGCGTTTGCGCGCCCACACTTCTTCGTAGCCGGGGCTGACGAAGATCAACTCGTTCGTCTGCGGGTCGCTGATCCAAAGAAATTTCCCCACGCGCCCGCTCAGGTTGCGGAAGCGTTCCTCGTTTTCGTGCAACCGTTCCTCGGCCTGAATGCGTCGCGCGGTCTCCACATCCAGCCGTTCCAGCGCCTCCACCAAGGTGGCGGGCGCGGGCAGGGGCGAAGACGCGGACGCGCTGACGGGCGCGCGAACGCTCACCTCCGGCGAGACTGTGGTTTCATCAATCATGGATCAGAATAATTCGGAAGGCGGAGAACACATTCTGTGCCACGGCGCCGGCCCGAAACTTCATCGGCATAACCCGTCATTTCCTTCATGTGCAGGCGCGCGCTCGTGTCGCATTTCTGGCGCGTGACTGATTTTGTGACGCGGCGCAAAGGGGGGAATGGACAGTCAGGACAGTCGTGGACGTCAGTTGTCCTGAAGTTGGAACTGAAGGTTAGAGAACAAAATTTTAACGCAGAGACGCGAAGCGGAGTTGGGAAGGCAAACCTCAGTGTAAACTGGGAGTCTGGAAATGGTGTGCTCTCGAAAAAGCGGCGCTAAAGCGACCGCACTTCAAACGCTCCGCGCATGACGAGGCGTTGGATGCTGCGCGCCAGCGTTTGGAGTGCGGTCGCTTTAGCGCCGCTTTAAGCTGCGGAAGTTTCAAGCGGACTCGCCCTTCAAATTGCTCCGTCCCCTCTCTGCGCTTCTACGTCTCTGCGCTAAATAATCGCCATCAGCCAGAAGCGTTCGCGCCATCAGGGCTTATTTCACCAGCGGAAAAAGCCGTGCGTGCGTGCTCATCGCGTAGCGGTCGGTCATGCCGGCGAGGTAATCGCACACCGCACGGGGCCAGCCTTCCCGGCGCGCGCACTTGCGGGCCTGCCCGCCAATCTCCGCGCGATGCGCCAGGAAATGCTCGAACAGATCGCCGAGCCTCTTCACCGCGCGCACGTTCGGCTCATGGACGGCGGGGTTGTAGTAGAGATTTTTGTAGAGGTATTTCCGCAACTCCACGTTCCGCTTCCGCCGCTCCGCGCTGTATTGCACGAGCGGGCGTGGCTGTGCGCGTGCGGCGTCCGCCGTCTCCACACCGGCTTTGGCGATGGCGGCTTCCGTGGTCTCCACCACGTCCTTGACCGCCGAATCAATCAGGCAGCGGATGATGAAATAACGGCGGCATTCGTCGGGCTGCGTGCCGTGTTCGCGGCGGATCTGTTTGTCCGCGCGGCTCCAGAGCGTCACATCGCGCCGGAGATTTTTTTCGGACAACAATCCTGAGTCGAGACCGTCGTCGAGGTCGTGGCTGGAGTAGGCGATTTCGTCGGCAAGGTTCGCGACCTGCGCTTCGAGCGAGGAGCAGTTGGACTTCAAGCCTTCGTGCTTCATCAAGCCTTCGCGCACTTCCCACGAAAGATTCAGCCCCGGAAAGCCGGGATACTTCTGCTCCAGCAGTTCAACGATGCGGAGACTCTGGCGGTTGTGCTCGAAGCCGCCGTGGCCGCGCATGAGCTTGTTCAACGCGGTCTCGCCATTGTGGCCGAAGGGCGAATGCCCGAGGTCGTGCGCCAGCGCAATGGTCTCGGTGAGGTCTTCGTTCAGCCGCAGCGCGCGCGCGATGTTCCGCGAAATGCCCGCGACCTCCATCGTGTGCGTGAGCCGCGTGCGGAGATGATCGCCGCTGCCGTTGAGGAAAACCTGCGTCTTGTATTCGAGGCGTCGGAAGGCGCGGGAGTGAATGACCCGGTCGCGGTCGCGCTGGAATTGCGTGCGCCACTCCGGCGGTTCCTCACGAAATTTTCTACCGCGCGTGGCGTCGCTGAACTGCGCGAACGGCGCGAGGAACTGCCGCTCGCGGGCTTCGAGTTCAAGACGCGCGGCGGGCATGGGGCTGAACAGGTTTCTCCGCAGTCATGCGCCGAGCATGTCGGGTCGCCGTGGTATTCGCAAGCTGTGGCGCGTCTGCGGGTGCGATTGAAAGTGGCAGGCCGCAGACGTGGGTCAGGCTTCCAGCCTGACGGTTCAGGGGACATCCGTGCCCCGTGGTCCCGGTTCGCATCGGCAGACTAGGCTGAAGGAGTTCCCATGCCTCGCAGCCCCGATACTCCCAAAGCCGCTGCGGACGGGAATCGTCCAACGGGCAAAAAATTGCGCCGTTTCTTTCGGCTTCCTGCGCCGTTAAATTTTCTGAGCCGTTTTCTCCCCGAACCTCGCATGAGATGGTAGAAACAATTTTGCTACTCATGAAACAGCCTGGTTCACGCCTGAAGGCCGCCTGCGCTTCACACTGCCATGATTCGCGCATGGCCCACATTCTCCCGAGCATTGAGGTGCATCTCGGCACCGTTGTCGTTCCGCTCCGGCCCGCAGGTGTGGCCGCCCGGCGACTCCAGCGTGCTGCCGGTTTGCAACCGGCAGGGGCCGGGACTTTTCCCGCGCGAACGAACGGGCGGAGACGGCTTGAACGCAGTTGCCCCTGCCAGTTGCAAACTGGCAGCACGCTGTCGGACCGCCAGGTTTCAAAATGCACCCCGAGCTTTGTTCTCCCTCGATTCCGCAGGGGATGATATAGAACCAACCCGTCATCCATGAGCCAGCGACCATCACGCGAAGAAGAGTTGTTCAACGCCGCCCTCGGGCTGGCGTCCGAGGCCGAACGCGCCGCCTTGCTCGAACGCGAGTGCGCCGATGACGCGGGCCTGCGCGCGAATGTCGAGGCGCTGTTGCGCGCGAGCGGCGTCACGGGCGGTGGCTTCCTCGATGCTCCGGCGGCCCGGCCGCGCGGTACGATGGTGATCGGGGGCACGATGGTGTTGGACAGTTCCGCCGTGGTGACGCCCGCGCCCGTGGCCTCGGCCGCCGCAGGCTACACGGTGGGCGGGGAGATCGCGCGCGGCGGGATGGGGAGCATCCTCGAAGCGGAAGATCGCCGGCTCGGGCGCAAGGTCGCGATGAAGGTGATGCGGCTCGAAGCAGCGGCCAGCGACGAGGCCCGCACGCGCTTCGTGCGCGAGGCCACGGTGCTGGCGCGGCTGGAGCATCCGAACATCGTGCCCATCCACGAGCTGGGCTGGGATGCAGAGAACCGTTTGTTCTACACCATGAAGCTCGTGCAGGGGCGCACGCTCCAGGCGGTGTTGAGCGGGCTGAAGCGCGGCGACGAAGATTTTCTCCGGCACTACACGTTGGATCGTTTGCTCACCATCTTCCGAAAAATTTGCGACGCGCTTTCGCTGGCCCACGCGCGCGGCGTGATTCACCGCGACCTCAAGCCGGACAACGTGATGGTCGGCGAGTTCGGCGAGGTGCTGGTCATGGACTGGGGCATCGCGAAAATTCTCGGCGACACCGCGCAGGCGGCGGCGGAGTCCGCGCAGAAGGTCGGGGAGACGCAGCCGGGATCGGAGGAACGCTTCCGCGAATTGGCCGATTCCGAACTGCGTAAGACGACGATGGCTCAGACGATGGACGGCACGGTGATGGGCACACCGCATTACATGTCGCCCGAGCAGGCCAGCGGGCGCGTGTCTGAGATGGACGCGCAGTCGGATGTGTTTTCGCTGGGCGCAATTCTTTACGCGCTGCTCACGCTGCATCCGCCGGTCGAGGCGGCCACGCCGCTGGAAGTGATTGAGAAAATTCAGCGCGGCGAAATCCAACCGCCGACGATTCACAACGCGACCACGACGAACGGACGGAGCGCCGGTCTCCGACCCGGCGTGTCGGGGGAAAGCAGTGCGAGCCGTGTTGGAGACCGGCGCTCCCTGCCGCATTGTCCAAATGGCAAAGTTCCCGCCGCACTCTCCGCCGTGACGATGCGCGCGCTCGCCCTCGACAAGTCGCAACGCTACGCGACGGTCGCCGCCTTGGCGGCGGACATCGAGGCCTACCAGGGCGGCTTCGCGACCAGCGCGGAAGAGGCCGGGCTGTTCACGCAACTCGTCCTGCTCGTGCAGCGGCATCGGCGCGAGTTCGCCATCGGCGCGGCGGCGCTCGTCATCCTGCTCTCGTTCACGATCTGGTTCGTCATCAATCTCCGCGCCAAAGAACTTCGCGCCGTCGCCGGCGAGCGGATGGCCGTCACCGAGGCCGGGCGCGCGACGGCGGCGGAAAAAGTTGCCGTCGAGAAAAGCGAGGCCACCCGCCGCGCCTTGGCCAAGGCGCAGATCGCACTCGCGGACTCCGCGTTTCGCACCGCCGACCTCGCCGGCCTGGTGCTCGCACTCGAAGCGTGTCCTGAGGACTTGCGCGATCAGAGCTGGCAGTACCTCGCCGCCAAACGCGACTCGTCTC
>JANNGC010000804.1:0-3721 GCA_031380445.1 Pedosphaera sp. | reverse complement strand
TTCCAAATCGGCGCGTGGCCAGACAATCCCGCTGTTCGCATGCGGAAACACGCCGATTTGAAAATCGGCGCCCCGTCAACGCCCGCGTCCGAGAATCACGCCCTCGGATTTCCCGTCCAGTTGCGCGCGCACGGAAGCGGTGCGGTGCTTGATGAAAAGTTTAATCTGATGCGCGGGCGGATCGTCATCCGCGCGACGACGTTTGGTGGACGGCTTTAATTTCTTCTCGCGCAACGCTTCTTCGAACTTCCGCAATCGAAAGTCTGATTCCGCCGCCACCGGACTGCGCACCAATGCCGCCAGTTCATCAATGCGCGCGTTCCATCTTTCCGCCACGAACAGGCGCGCCAGGAACTCCTCCAGCCGCGCGCGATAGAGACGGCGGAACTCCTCTGTCTTCATCACGCGTTCGAGCAGCCGGTTCCGCCCCACCCACGGATGCCAGATGCTCGCGCGCTCGCGCTGTTCCGTCGTGCCGAGCAGAAAGAAGCTGCCCCACGACAAATCCATGTCCCACGGGATGAAACCAAACTTGTCCGAGCGCGGATCGAGATAGACGTAAAAGTTCTGACCGTTGGCGAGGAAGCTGTCGTAGTTCGCGAGCAGCACCTGTCCGGCGAGAAAACGCGCGAACGCGTCGAGGTCGAGATAGTCACCGACGCGCGCGGAAAACTCCGCGTCGTCCGCGTGCGAGACCAGCTTCGCGAAATCCATCACGCGCCGCTGCTGCGCGGGCGTGGCCTGGGTTTTCAAATCGTAGATGGCGGCGTAATTCGTCCAGTCGTCGCCGCGATCCTCGAAGAGTTCGTAGGTCACGGGCTTGAACACCGGCGCTTTCTTCGAGCCGAACCAGCGGCGCGCGAAGTCGCCGTCCACCGGCTCAATCATCGCGTAGAGGCCGAGCGGTTGGTTCGTCCACTTCGCCTCCACGCTCACGGTCAGCCACGCGTAGGCCGTGCGCGGCGCGGGCACGCCCGCCGTGCGAAAGAATTCACACGAGAGCGCGTCGCTCAAATACGAGTGGTCGTTGATGAGGTTGTGGAAGTTGAACTCATCCATGCCGCCGAGCTTCTGGCCGTCGCTGAATTTGTTGAGGTCCACCTTGAACGAACGCTTCTCGCCGATGAGCGAACCGAGCCAAGTGCCGTTGCCTTTCAGGCGCGCGGCGACGTTGGTGAGCGCACGGCCATCGAATTCAAACTCCGCGTGCGTCCAGCCGAAGTCGTAGCCGAGCACGCCCGCCAGCCCGCTGCGCTGCGCGCCCGGATGACGCAGCAGCACCGTGCCGTCCGGCTGCAGGATGTGCGGGAGCGCACCGATTTCCTTGGGCTGCAACGCCTGCCACTGCGCGCGGGAGAATTTCAGATGAGCCGGCCAGATGTTCGTGGTCTGGTAGAGATCGGCGGACGATTGAATGACGGCGGGCGCGCGACGGAGTTGCGTCTGGTTCGTCGGCCACGGGCGCGCGGGCTGCGCCATTTCAGGATTCGACCGCGCCTTGTTCTTCATGGACCAGACGAGGAACGTGGAAAACGCCCGGCTATGACCGTCCCGCGCGCTGACTTTCCAGCCGACGATAATTAGCAGCGCGAACACGAGCAAGAAACTCGGCACGCCGATGATCATGCGCCGTCGCCAGCGCGCCCACGCGAGCGTGTTCAACGTGCGGCGCGCGAGCTTGAGTCCGGGGCGGCGTCCGGCGGCTGCTTCGATGGCCGCGAGCGTTTCCTCCAGCAGTCCCTCAGGCCTCGGCGTGGCGCAGCTTTCCGTGGCGAGCACGAGCGCGAGTGAGGCTGCGTCCACCGGCGCATTTCGACGGTGGAGCTGGCGCGCGAGTTTTTTCAACCCGGCGGCGGCGCGCTTCTGGATGCGGGCTTCAGAGGTGCGAAGAATTTTTGCGGCGAGTTCCGCCGGCCAGTTTAGCAGCGTGAGCAGGAGAACGGCGTGGCGTGGCGCGGAGGATAATTTCTCCAGCGCGTGATCCAATTCAGACGACACGCGGGACCACAGCGAAGCCTCGGGCGGAAACTCACGGCGCGGGCGGCGAAAGAAGCGCAACCAGGAACGATTCGATTTCACGCCCGCCCGCCGGCAGGCGACTGCGGTGACGTGGAACAGCCAGCCCGCCAGCACGGTGTTCTTCCCCAAACGCCGCGCGCGCCGGGCCAGCACGAGGAAGACGGCGTACGTGACTTCCGCCGCGCGCACCGAATCATTCGTGCGCCGGAAGGCTGCGGAGTACACGAAGGCAAAATAACGCCCGACCATGATGCGCAGCGCGACTGGATCGCGCCCGCGCCGGAACGCGGCGAGGCACTCCCGGTCCGTGGTGCTGTTGATGGGCGGCGGCAAGCTCATGTGAATTCGGTAACGGGCCGCAGCCTAGTCGCACTCTGGCGGAGCCTTCAAGGAACGTGAGGAGGGAACGGGATGAGCGGCACCGCTCAAGGCTGGAAACAAAAAGAGCGCCGGGTAAAACCGGCGCGCTGCAAAGCGGAGAAACCGCCAGGGACTAACGCTTCTTTTTCTGCGGAGCGGGCGCGGCATCCTTGCGGCAGGCCAGAATCCAAGCCACCAGCACCGGGCCGAAGCAGATTGCCGTGCCGACTGGGAACGCATAAACGCCCCACCAATTGGTATCAAATCCATCCATGACGCGACGATTTTGCGGCGCGAGGCGGTGATGTAAAGGAGGGATTTCGGAGCGACAGCCTCCGGAGCGCATCTAGGCACCTGCACCGTGCGAATTTGGCTGGGGCGATATGGACTGCGGTGGCAAGCGGAGCGCGACACCGATTTCGCACTTGCCAGACTGGTCGAAAGCGCCGTCGCGCTCCGCTTGCCGGCGCAGTCCATACTGGGCCTCGGAAAATCTGATGCGTGTATCGAGTTGCGCCCCAGGCTCCGTTACACGCCGAGCGTCAGCACTGGCGCGGGAAATTTCTGGAGCGGATTTTCGGCGTAGCTCCCCTGCTCCAGCCTTTCCACCCACTGCACACCCATCGCGAGGACGTGCGCCACGTCGA
This sequence comes from Pedosphaera sp., assembly GCA_031380445.1. GTDB lineage: Bacteria > Verrucomicrobiota > Verrucomicrobiia > Limisphaerales > SIBH01 > JANNGC01. The sequence continues at coordinate 695 of JANNGC010000804.1, read as the reverse complement.
GTTGCTGATGCGGTGAAGGATATTTCTCCAAGTAGCTGCGCGAGAGTTTGAACAGCGCCGCCGCCGGACGCAGCCGGCCTTTCTGCAAATGCACAAACGCTCCGGCGAACTGGATCAGCCCTTTGTAGAAGCCGTAGTTCGCGCCGGCCTTGCCTTCGGCGAGCCAGAGTTCCTCCAGCACGTCGTGCGCCTCGTAGAACAACTGGCGGTTGAAGCACTCGAAATAGCCGAGGTAATGCGCGGAGAGTTCGCGGCCCTGGCAGGACTCGATCAGCGCGGCGATCTTTCCGCTCTTCTTGCTCATTCCGAGCGCGAGAGTTTCGCGGTGTGACCGGGCGCGGCGAGAAATTTCAGGATTAACTTTCCGTCGCTGGCGTTCCACACCAGCACCTCGCCATCGTGCGCGCCCGCCGCGAGCCGCTGCGAAGGCGCGTGCCACGCGAGCGCGTGAACGGCATCGCTCGCTCCCTCGAACGTGCGCACGACGCTCTTCTTTTCCAAATCATGCTCGCGCACCGTGCGCTCCAGCGCGGCGCTGAACAGCCGGTCCTTCGCGACGATCAAACGCGTGGGCGCGGCGTCCCAGCCGGAGAGTTCTCCGCCCTTCTTGCCGCCTTGCGCGTTCCAACGGTGCGCCTCCTTTTCGCGCGAGGCACTGAGCACGGCCTTGTTGTCCGCCCACGCCACGGCGGTCA
>JANNGC010000765.1:0-1899 GCA_031380445.1 Pedosphaera sp. | reverse complement strand
GTGGACGAGTGGCAGCCGGGACGGCTGCCCCACTAACAGAGGGTGGGTTTGGTCGCGCGGCGACCAAACCAGCCCGCGCAGAGCGGGCGGTCCGAATGCCTCGCCAGTGATGATGCGCCAGGCTTTCCCCGCACCGCTCTGCGCGGTGCGACCAGTTCCACCAGCACTACCCGATCTCCGGCAGACTCGCCGCCGCCACCGCCTGACCGTGGCGTTTGTCCTTCTCGTCGGGCATGTGGAAATTCACGCGCGGCGCGAGTTCGGGGAACTCGGCGCGCAGCACTTCCTTCGCGCCTTCGATCATCACGCTGCCGCCTTCGCCCGTGGTCACGCGACCGAGGATGAGGACATGGTCGAAGTCGTAGAAGTCCGCGTAGTGCGCGATCTCGTAGCCGAGATATGTGCCGATGGTCTGGTAAATTTTCCGCGCGCGCCCGTCGCCCTGCGCCATGAGCGACTGCACGAGTTTTAACTTCTCCGGCAACGGCAGCTTTGCGTCGCACTCGATGCCGGCGACGGGCATGAGCCGTCCCACGGCCTGTTGCGAGAAGTATTGCGCGCCCACGCCGTAGTCGCCGCTCCATTCGTCGCGCGGCGCGGCGGGATTGAAATCTACGGGCGTGAAGGCGAGTTCGTTGAGCCAGCTCGTGATGTTGCCCTCGCGCGTGACGTAACCCGCCGCGAGGCTCGTGCCGAAAGCGAGGCCCAGCACCGCGTTCGCGCCGAGCGACATCGAGCCGGCGAGCGCGGTCACTTCGCCGTCGTTCACCACTTCGAGCGGCACGCCGCCCAGTTCACGCTGCACGTCGAGGAACATGTTCTTCACGCGCTTCTCGAAATCATCCGGCGCGACACCACGAAAGAGCGACGCGACCTTCACGCGGTTGTTCACGTAGCAGCCCGCCGCGCTCCCGCCGATGGCGTCCACGCGCGGCAAGTGCGCCGCCGCCTTGCGCAGCGAATCGAGAATGCCGTCGTAATGATACTGCGGGTCGGCCTGAAAATACGGGTCCCACACCGTCTCCTCGCTGAACACGACCTTGCCATCAATCACCGCCGCGACCTTGCGATCACTGCCGCCGAGATCGAAGCCGATGCGGCAGCCGTTCAAGTGGCGGCCCAAGGGTTTCGTGGCCGAGCGCGCCGCCGGAAGCTCGCGCGTGGAGATGACTTCAATCGCGTGGTCGTAAATTTTCTCACCGATGATTTGCGAATCAAACTGGCCCGTGGCCGTGTCGCGGAAATGTTTCTGCAACTGCGCCGCCAGCTCTGGCGCGTCCTCCAGATGAATGCGCCCGCCGCCCCAGCCCCAGAGCATGAACTTCACGAGCCGCTCGACGTGCGTGAAATTCTCCCCCTTGCCCGCGCGAAAAATCTCCGTGGCAAAGTGAAACACCGAGCCATCCGCCTGCTCGATGGCCACGCGCAGCGGACGCGCCTGCCCCGAGGCGCGCACCGCCTCGCGAAACGCGCGCACCGCGAGCGAGGCCGGACGAAACGCCGCATCCAGCACCGGCACGATGCGCGGCGAGACGAGCGGCAACCCTTGATTGGTATTCATGGACACGCCGCTATTTCGCCTGACCGCCAGGCGCGAGGGAATCAGAAAAAATCAGAGCGGCTCGAGAGCGACGGGCGGCACGGCGGGGCGAGACTCCGTCGAGCCAACCATTTCGAGCGCAGCGAGGCGAACGAAGTGAGCATCTCCTCAGCAACTGAGATGCTCGCTCCGCTCGCGCCTCCTGCGTCGGCAAATGGGGTTCGACAGAGGGCACGGACTCACACCTTGGGTGACACTTTAGACTCACAGCCTGGGTAACACTTCTAAGGCACCTATGCCTTGGAACAAGAGAAGTGAGTTTCATCAACGCTACGCTTTCATCCAACAAACACGGACGT
>JANNGC010000725.1:0-1934 GCA_031380445.1 Pedosphaera sp. | reverse complement strand
CGGTTTTCTTGCGAGCGACGAGAACTCCAGCTTGCTGTTGAAGATCCATGACCGTGCCGGTGTTGAGGCCGAGCGCATCCCGCAGTTCTTTGGGAATGCTAATTTTGCCGTCGGCCTGAACAGTGGCGTCCATGTGGGGGGAAGGTAGAAAGTCCTGAAGGTTAGTCAACGGTCGAGATTTGAAGATGCTCTGAGAGCGCCTCCAATCAGCCCACGACGGCGAGGCCAGACTGTTCGGCGGGGTGCGACCAGAGGTATTCGCGCACTTCCAGTTGCATCCGGTCCAGTTCGGCCAGAAAGCCGCCGGCGGAGAGGCGGTAGTTGTGCGGATTGGTTTCCGCCTTGCGCAGTTGCTCGACTTGACGCTGGCAGCGTTCGATGCGCTGGAGCGTTGTCCGGTATTCTTGTTCGTTCTGAATCATGGTGCCTTTACTTCCACGAGGCCGCGTCGTGTGCCGTCGCGTTTGATTTGCCAGTCTTCGATGGCCGCCTGTTCACCACCGAGCGCGCCCGCGCGCCGCAGCCAGAAGACACCCGCGCCTTCGTAATTCTGCGCGGCGAGATGATCAAACAGAATGGCGGCTTCGCCCGTGACTTTGCTCACGTCGAAAGCGTCATCCATGAGGAGAAAAATGTCCACATCGTTTGGCCCGGCCTTGGCGGTGATGAACGAGCCAAAGATGATGAAGCGGGCCAGGCCACCGGTGCCTCGGACGAGGGAATAGATGCGTGCGAGGCGGCGAGCGACGGATGCGCGCTGCGACGAGCTCTGGCCGAACCGCGCCACCACTTCGGCCAGCGTGGCTGGATGGACGCCAAGCGGCAAATCTCCTGCGTCGTTCAGTGGCGGCCATTCTTTCATGCGAGCGGCTTGGTGCCGTAGCGTAGTGGTCGCTGGTCTGGAACCTCAAGCGCGAGAATCAGCTTGGAGCGATTCTTACCCCCGCGCAAAATACCCGCGCTGTTTCTCGCTGATCGGCAGTCCGAGCTTTTCCATCACCGCCATCAGGTCTTCCCACACCCGGCGCTTCTCGGCGTTGGACTGGTTGCGCAGCAGATAGGCCGGGTGATAGGTCGGCATGAGCGGAATCCCGCGATAGGTGTGCCACTGGCCGCGCAGCTTGGTGATGCCCGACTTGCCGAGCAGTCCCTCGATGGCCGTGCCGCCGAGACCCACGAGCACCTTGGGCTGGATGAGATCGATCTGCGCGTGGAGATACGGGATGCAAGTCTGCATTTCTGCCGGCGTCGGCTTGCGGTTGCCGCTGCTGCCGGGCGGCATGTCGGGCCGGCACTTGAGAATGTTCGCGATGTAAACCTGGTCGCGCGTCAGCCCCATCGCGCCGATCATCTTGGTGAGCAATTGTCCGGCGGCCCCGACGAACGGCTCGCCCGCCGCGTCTTCATCCGCCCCCGGCGCTTCGCCCACGAACATCAAGTCGGCGTCTATGTTGCCCACGCCGAAGACGACGTTCGTGCGCGTGGCGGCGAGGTTCGCGCACTTCATGCACTGCATGGCGCGCTCGCGGAGTTCGGCGATGGCTTGAATTTTTTCCGGTGAGGCAGCGCGCGCTTCGGTGATGGCGCGAGTGGGCGCGGGTGCGGGTGAAGGTTGAATGACTGGCGCGAGTGGCGCTGATGGTTGAAGTGATCGAGCCGGGCCGGAGGCCGGCGCTCCAACGGCGGCGGGCTTCGGTGCAGCGGCGACACCCGCGTGCAACGCGCGCATCGTGTCGGCTTCGAGCGGGATGAATTGCGTGCCGTCCGCCCGGAGTGATTCCAGGTGGGCAATCGTGGAGTCGAGCAGTTGGCGAAATTCAGCGGACATCGGCGTCGAGCCTAGCAAGCGCGCGGCAGGCCGGAAGATTTTTTCCGCTGCGGATCGGAGCGCCGGTCTCCGACCCGGCTCGTGGGGCAGAGCTTCCTTCGCGCCG
>JANNGC010000528.1:0-14987 GCA_031380445.1 Pedosphaera sp. | reverse complement strand
GGCGCTAAAGCGACCGCACTCCAAACGCTGGCGCGCAGCACCAGACGCCTCGTCATTCGCGGAGCGTTTGGAGTGCGGTCGCTTTAGCGCCGCTTTTCCCCGTTCACCCCGCCGCCGGCTGCTCGCGCCGGCTTCGGCGCGCTTCGAGGATCAAGTTGTAGCCCGCGACGGCGGCGGGGAAGAGATTCGAGAGCACGCCCACGGAATCAGTCTTGTCGCTGAAGGTGAAGTAACTGAGCAGCAGCAGGCTGCCCGTGAGCGACATGTACCAGAACAGGCGCGGCAGATGCGAGCGGCCCGCGCGATGCGAGGCCACGAGTTGAACCAGCCAGCGTCCGGCGAAGATGAGGACGCCCGTGTAGCCGATGAGTTTCCACGGCGTGATGACCCAGAGCTTGTGAAATAGATCAATTTTGAAGAGGACTTCGTTCATGGCTTTTTCTCGATGGGCACGGGGACGATCTTGCGGTTGAGCAACCAGGCCACGCCGATCAAATCGTAGATGCCGTCGAGCGCGCGCCGCCAGTTGGTGTATTTGGAAAGGCCGGCGCGGCGCGTGCGGTGGAGCACGGGCGCCTCGGTGATTTTCAGGCCGGCCTGTTTGAAAATCGCGGGGAGATAACGGTGCATGCCGCGAAACGGCACGAGCAAATCCGCCGCCTCGCGCCGGAAAACTTTTTGCGAACAGCCGGTGTCGCGCACGCCGTCGTCGAGCCAGCGGCGGCGGATACCGTTCGCGAAACGCGAGGCGGCGCGGCGGCTCCAAGTGTCGTTCCGGTTCTCGCGGAAGCCGCACACGACATCAGCCTGGCCGCGTTGAAATTCCAAGAGCAGCCGGTGGAAGTTCGCGGGATCATTCTGCCCGTCGCCATCCATCAGGCCGCACACCGGCCGCGTGCAGGCGCGCAGGCCGTGGTAGATCGCGCCGCTCTGACCGAGATTGCGCGTGAGGCGCAGACCGCGCACGCCGGGGATGGCCATGATGCGCGCCCACGTCTCGTCGCTGCTGCCATCGTCCACGGCGATGATTTCGGCGTCGGGCAGCGCGTCGCGCAATTCTTCAAGCACGAAGCGCACGTTGGCCGCCTCGTTGTAAAAGGGAACGACGACGGAGAATTGATCTGTGGCCGCGCGGAGGTCGGGTTCGCGCGAGGGCAGAGGCTGGAGGCCGTCACCCGTGAAGTCGAAGCCGCGGGCCGTCTGGTTGGCGCGCGGTTCAGTCGTGGCAATCATGTCGTCCACTTTGGGATTACTCATGTGGCGGTGCGATGAACAAGACATGACATTGTTGTCATCCAAGCATCATCATCGCTTCACGGAAACGAAGCAACCTCTCCGATGAGAATGAAGAACGTGCGGGAATTTTTTGCGAAGCTGGGCGAATGGCGGGATGCGGCCGGCCCGGCTTCGGCTTCGCCCGCGCCCGCGTCGTGGCGGCTTTACGGCCCGGTGGCCGTGCTGGGCGTGGCGATATTTGCCATCGCGCTCTCGGGCTATCCGAACCTGATGGACAACGAGCGGCGCATCGGTGCCTACGTGCTCGACGCGGTGCAGCACGGCCACTGGATCATGCAATACGACGTGACGGGCGCGGTCGCGTCGAAGCCGCCGTTGCTGACGTGGATCGCGTCGCTGTCCACGGCAGCCTTCGGCGAGATCAACCGTTTCTCCATTTACCTGCCGTCGGCGCTGGCGACGCTGGGCGTGGCCTTGCTGCTCGTGGGCGCGGGGAAAAAACATTTCGGCTGGCGCGCAGGGTTTCTCGCGGGGCTGATTTATCTCCTCTGCCCGGCGGGCGACCGGCAGTTCGTCACGGCGCGCTACGACGGGCTGCTCGCTTTGCCGGTGACGCTGGTGGCGCTGGCGGCGTATCACGCCTGGACCACGGGCCGGGGCTGGACGTGGTTCTGGCTGGCCGGCGCGCTGGGCACGATGGCGAAAGGGCCGATTGCGCTCCTGCTCGGCGGCGCGGGCTTGCTCGCGCACTTCTGGGAAAAACGCGCGCGACATGAATCGAAGCTGCGCGGCTCACACTGGCTGGGTCTCGCGCTGTTTGTCGCCATTTGCGGCGGCTGGTTTTATCTCGCCTACCAAAGCATGGGCCAGCCGCTAATCGACAAGCTGCTCGGGCGCGAACTGGCCGCGCACGCCACCGGCTCGGGGATGAAGGAGAAAATGTTCGTGGGCTTTTACGAGCCGGCACACGCCTTCTTGAACAATCTCGCGCCGTGGTGTGCGTTCGCTCTCGTCGCCTTCTGGCGCGTGTGGAAACGTCCGTCGGAAGGCGCGGACGAGCGGCGCTTCGAGCGGTTTCTCTTCTGCTGGTTTTTTGCGGGGCTGGCGCTCTTCAGTATCGCCGCGCATCAGAGCGGGCGTTTGATCTTCCCGCTCTTTCCGGCGGCGGCGCTGCTGGCCGCGCGTGAACTGGCCTGGTGGCTGCGCGGCTGGAGCACGCCGCGTTTGTTCAAGACCGCTGGCGTCTTCGCGGCCTGCGTGCTCGCGTTTCTCGTGCTCTACCACCACGTCCTGCAAGGCCGTAGCACGCGCGTCCAGGCGACGCTCGGGATGCGCGGCGTGGCGACGCAGGTGCGCGCGACTTTGGGCGAGCAGTATCCGCTCGTGCATGTGGAGACGCCGTTCGCGTTGCAATTCTGGCTGAACACCGCCCACCGCCTCGTGAAGCCCGAGCGCGCGGCGGCCCTGCTGCAAGGCCCGGAGCCGGTCGTCGTGGCCGTCGGAGATTTTCCCGAACTCGAAAATCTTTTCTCCACCAACCGCCCCGTGCTGCACGAGTTGGCCCGCTGGCCGGCGAAAGAACCCACCTTGGTCCGCGTGATCAGCAACCGCCCTTTCACCAACGCGCCCACGGCTCCCGCCAATTGAAGCGGGGGCTAAAAAAATTCCGCATCCAGTTTTCAGCGTTTCAGCTTTTCCAATTACGGAAATAATTCCATCAACGCGTCCGCGAACAGCTTCATCCCGCGCGCGTCGGGGTGGTTGATCGAGTTCAACATCAGCGTGTTGTAAGGCAGTCCTTGCCGCCAGAGCCGGCCATAGCGACGCGACGCGTCGGCCAGCGCCACCGGATTCTTCGCCGCGAACTCGCGCAAGCCCTTCACGTACGGGCGCGGGTCGTCATCCACCTCGCGCTCGCGCGTCAGTCCCATCCAGTCGGGGCGCACGTAATGCGGCGTGAGAATGATCCACTCCGCACCGATGCCTTGAAAATCCGCGAGCAACTTCCCGTAACGCTCCGCGACCTGTTTGGGATTCAGCCCCGCGTCATTCACGAACTCGGACACGATGAGATCAGGCTTCGCATCCAGCACCTTCTCGCGATAGTTGTGCAGGCTCCCCGGCCGCTCGCCGAGATAGCTGCCCGTGTTCCGCCCGCCCCACGCCTCCGTCACCAGTTCGATGTTCGCCTTGGGAAAACGCTCGCGTAGCCGCGTCACGAACTGCGCCTGCCAGCGGTTCTTCTCCCACTCCGGGATGTATTGGCACTCCGTCACGCTGTCGCCCCATGCGAGCACGCGCAGCTTTTCGCCGGACTGCAATTTCTTCAGCGCGCGGGGCAACTGCTTCTCCGCCGCGCTCGGACTCGCTTTCGCCGGCTCGGGATAACTCGTTTCTAAAATCGGGAAGAGATGCTCGGGCGCGAGCTTCGTGACCGCGCCCGGCAGCCACAAATTTCCCAGATGCCGCTCGCCTGCCGCGACCGTCGGCGGCAACGGTGCCGCCGCGCGCGCCACGCCGGGACGCCACTCCACCACGCCCGCGCGCGTGAGCACCACCGCGTCGAGGCGCAATTGAAAATGTTGATAGCTCGCGAAGACTGCCTGGTCCGCCTTGATGGTGGAATCCGTGGTGCGCCCGAACGTGCCCCACTGCTCGTCCACGAGATAATCCATTCCGCGTGCGAACACCGTCGCGTCCGCCTCCGGTCCCGCACGCAGCGTGAGCGTGCCCGCCACCAGCAGGCCCGGGGTCGTCGTCTCCTGCGCCTGCACGCCGCGCAGTTGCGCGCCCTTCACCCAGCCGCCCGCCTTGGGATTGAATACCGGCAGCTTCCCATGCCGCTCGCCCGACACCGTGATGAGCGGCGGCGGACTCACCCGCAACGTCGCGTTCACCGGGCGCGGCTCCTCCACCGCCACGCGCACATCCCAATCGCCCACCACCGAAAAACTCGCCGGCTCTGCTGCGAAAATGGAACGGGCAAGGAACAGGCCGAGGCCGAGCAGAAGTGAACGCGTGCTTGTCATGCGGAAGATTTACCGCCCGCGCGCCACGCTCGCACGAACAGATATTTTGCGCTCCCGGAAATAAAAAAAGCGAGACCCGGCAAAACCGGGTCTCGCTGTGACCGACAGAAAATCAATAGCGGTCCCGACCGCCGCCGCCACCACCGCTGCCGCCGCGATAGCCACCGCCGCCACCGCCGCCACCGCCGCCGCCGCCGTATCCACGACCACCGCCGCCGCCGCCGCCGCCCGGACGCTCTTCACGCGGCTTGGCCACGTTCACGGTCAGGGCGCGACCATCCACGTCCTTGCCGTTCAAGGCTTCGATGGCTTTCTCCGCCTCGCCCGCCGAACTCATGGTGATGAAACCGAACCCGCGCGGACGGCCGGTTTCCCGGTCCATCATCAGGTTGGTTTCGGTGACGGTGCCGTGCGCGCCGAAGAGGCTTTGCAGGTCGGTTTCCGTGGTGTTGAAGGAAAGATTTCCCACGAACAATTTGTTACTCATTTGATTTGCTGCCTGACCGCCTGACTTTCCAACGACTGCTCCCGAGTGCCGGGCTTAAAATCATCACCGAACGGAGTTCACCTGATGATTTCACATGCCTTGAAATGGACGGGCTGTTTGACAGTGGCCTTTTGTCGGACGGCGGCGGACGAATAGCAACAAGCAATCTCAACCAGTTTCCGGCGGCGGCACGGTGATGATCTCTCAGAATGAGGTGTTCTGAGTCGTTCCACCTTACTTTCCGGTGGCCAGCAACCGTTCCACAATGTTCTCCACCGTCACGCCTTCGGCCTCGGCGCGGTAGTTCACGAGGATGCGGTGGCGCAGCACGGGGACGGCGAGCGCCTTAATGTCGTCGGGGGTGACGTGGGCGCGGCCTTGCAGGAGCGCGCGGGCTTTGCCGCCGAGGACGAGATTTTGCGCGGCGCGCGTGCCGGCGCCCCAGCCGACGAACTGATTCACGAAGTCCGGCGCGGTGGCGGTCTTCGGGCGCGAGGCGGCGGCGAGCTTCACGGCCATGCGGATGATGTCCTCGGCAATCGGCACCTTGCGCACCACGTCGTGGAAACGCAGCACGTCCTCGCCGGTGAAGATCGCTTCAATGGCTTCGCCGCTACGCGCCGTGGTCTGCTTCACGACCGCGATTTCATCTTCTTCCGGCAGGTAATTGATGAACACGTTGAACATGAAACGGTCGAGCTGCGCCTCGGGCAGCGGATAGGTGCCTTCCATCTCAATCGGGTTCTGTGTCGCGAGCACGAAGAACGGCTCGGTGAGCGGATAGCGCACGCCCGCCGCCGTGACTTGATGCTCCTGCATTGCTTCGAGCAGCGCGGCCTGCGTCTTGGGCGGCGTACGGTTGATTTCGTCGGCGAGCACCATGTTCGCGAAGATCGGTCCCTTCACGAACTGCATGGTGCGCTGGCCGTCCGCGCCCTGCTGGAGAATTTCCGTGCCGATGATGTCGGCGGGCATGAGGTCGGGCGTGAACTGGATGCGCGAGAATTTGAGATGGAAAATCTGCGCGATGGATTTCACGAGCAGCGTCTTGGCGAGGCCGGGCGCGCCCGTGATGAGACAATGCCCGCCCGCGAGGAGCGCGATGAGGATCTGCTCGATGACGTCGCGCTGGCCGACGATGACTTTCGCCAGCTCGGTCTGGATGCGCGCGCGGCTGGTGGTGAGTTGTTCAACCGCGCGTTGTTCGGCGGCGTAGCTGCTCTCGGTGACAGTTGGAGTAGTAGTTGGCATTGCCATAAGATTGATTGACGCAGGATGAAGTTAATTTGGCGAGCGGTTCACGAAGATTTTACAGAACATGTTCAATGGGTCATCGCATACACGATGATGTTGATGCCGAGTGGAAAGGCGCGTTTCTCGGAAAAATTCAGGAAGAACGCGCCGTCGCCCACCGTCTCGCGCTCCCAGCCGTCGCCGTTGTCGCAGTTGTGCGTGGCGATGACCATGATGCGGCCCTTGTCGTCACTGATGGCGCGGACATGCATTTCCTCCGCGCTCGGACCGCTGCGCGTTTCGTAGGTGATGCCGAAGTAGGGGCTGTTCGGATTCAAACTTTCCATCGCGTCACCCACGTTCGGCGTCTGCAACTGCTGCTTGGGCATCCTGAGATCGAAGACGGTGTGAAAAACCGGATGACTCATCTCCAGTTCCTTGAACTCACGTTCAGGAAAAACCTTCTTCATCTCGCTGGCAAAATTCTCCCATTGCAAGTCGCCCCAGAAATCATCCGCCATCAGAAAGCCGCCGTTGTTCAGGTAGTCGCGGAGAATTTTCACTTCCTCTTCGTTCAACACCAATCGCCCCGGCTCGACCATGTAGATCCAAGGGTGGTTGTAGAGTTCCTTGTTGTTCAGGCGCAGGAACCGGCCATCGGGACTGACCTTCAGCGACGTCATCTGCTGGAGGCGGAAGGACAGATTCATGTCGCTATCGGGAAAATCCGTGCTCCAGCTTCCGCGGGAGAACCGCCGTCCGCCATACGCGCTGATGAAACGCAGGCGGCAAAAAGTAAAAGCATCCTTCTCAAAGCCCGGCGCATTCGTCCAGACCGGCACGTCCGTGCTGTGCGTGGTCACGGCGCGCGCCGTGGTCGTGGTCTCCTCGTCGAAACTCACGCCCGGCGTCCGCATCATCCGCTGACCGCGCGTGATGATTCCTCCTTCGGTCTCGTGCGTGGTGTCCTCGCGGTCGTCGCCACCTTCGTTGAAGAAACGCTGCGCCAGCGCGAGCGTGAGGCAGGACGCCGTGACCGCGAGCGTGAGAAAAATTTTGCGCCGCCGGTTCACGATGATGACGAACCCGCCGTGCCGCCTGCCGCCTGCCGGGGATCAATCCCGGAGGGATTGAAGGTGAATAGCCCCGGGTGCAACCCGGGGTCACGGAGCCCAAAGCGCATCGCAACCCCGAAGGGGTTGAACATAGCGCTGTCGCCGCGCGGTGGACTGCTGACACGACGGTTCGACCCCACCGGGGTCGTAACTCTTTTCGGTCTGAACCCCGGGTTGCACCCGGGGCGATTCCCGTTTGGCCCCGCCGGGGCCGGGCGCGCGCGGTCGCATGGTGCGGTGGTTTTCTCCCGCGCTGGCTCCTTGCTCTGCAACTCACGCAACAGCTTCAGCGCGTCACGATAGCGCGGCGCTTCTTCCAGAGCTTGCAGCACCTGACGCTTCGTTTCCGGGTCTTGCTTCTTGTTCAACAACCGCGCCAGACGGAAATGCGATTCCGCCGGGTCGGGCGGATCGAGGCGGAGCAGAATGCGGTTCGCGGTGATGGCCTCCGGGTCGTGGCCTTCGGCCTCCGCAGATTGCGCGAGCAGACGATGCGGATGCGGCACCAGCGGATTCACCGCCAGCGCGCGGCGCGCATTGGTGAACACCAAACTCCAGTCCTTCCCGGCCACACCCAGATCGGCGAGGCGGAAATACACGTCCGGCAAATCACCATCCAGCGCGGCGGCCTTCATCAGCGCGGCCCGCTCGGCGTTCGTGTTGTTCATCTCGCGATGCGCGCGCGCCAGCAGCACCCACGCGCCGTCCTCGCCGCCTTGTGTCGGGAAAAGCTCCGTGAGCTTTTCCAATACGGGGAGGGCGTTGCTCCAGTTCTTGTCGGCGAATGCATTCACCACGCGACGCTGGAGCGACCAGTAGTTGGTCGGGTTTTCCGCCAGCCATTCTTTCGAACGCAGGTCGGCTGGCTCGGGTTTGGCGAAGTCCAGTCCCGGCGCGAGCGCCTCGGCCCGTGTGCGCGCGAACTTCGCGAAGTCCTCCTCCAGCTTGTCCATCTCGCCCGTGTGCGTCGCGATGGCTTTGTTGATCTCAATGCCTTCGCCGAGGTCGCGCAGGATTTTCTTGATCGCGTCGAAACCGAAATTCTTGACGATGAATTCCACCGCCAGCGCCGACTCGTAATAGGCGAACTGCAAATGCATCGGCGTCTTCGGCGCGAGGAACGCGCTGCTCAGTTCGCTGATCGGCACGAAGTCCTCGCCCAGAATCATCTCGCGATAACGCACCGTCATGCGCTGGCCCCAGGCCGGATTCTCCTGCAACTCCTCGTGAACAGAAATGCCCTCGCTCAGCCAGCGTGGCATTTTGTTCTTCGTCATGGTGAGCGTGATGACGTGCGCAAACTCATGCCAGAGCACGGCCTCCCAGTTCGCCGGCGTCGCCAGTTGCGTCGCGGGACTGTTCGCCGTGATGACCGCGCCGAAACACACGCCGAGGAATCCGGGATTGTCCGGGATGCCGAACGTGCGCACGCCGAAGTCCCGCTGTTCGGCGAAAATTTCCACGATGGTCTGGCGCGGCAACGTGATGCCGTAGCGCGCGCTGAGATTCGACTTCGCGCGCGTGAGCAGCGCCAGCACCTGCTCGCCATAGACCGGCGCTTCATTCGTGGTCATGCGGACGATGAAGTCGGCGTTGGTCAGCGTGCGATACTTCGCCAGCTTGTCCTTGAGCGTGACGAGATTGAAGCTGGTCACGTCGTATTCGTCGCGCTTGTGCGCTTCTTCGGCCAGCCGCCAGCCTTCGTCTTCGTCGCCGAGCCGCAGCAAATCCTCCGCGAGTTGAATGCGGGCCGGGACGTAATTCAAATTGAACGACAGCGCGCGCCGCTGATACGCCGCGCCCTCCGAAAAACGATACTTCTGCGAAAGGTTCTGTCCGATGAGGTAGTCCACCTCGGGATTGGTCTTCCAAAATTTCAGCGCGTTCTCCCGCGCCGTCTTCTCGCCCTCCGCATCGCTGCGGAGATGCGCCATGACTGCGCGAAAGGCCCACGCCTCGGGCTGCCAGGGATTCACGGCGAACGCTCGCTCCAGCAATCCCCCGGCGTCCACGTATTCCTCACCGGCGATGAGATGCCGCGCGAGCATGAGCAGCGCGCCGACGTGATTCGTGTTCTTCGTCAGCGTGGCGTTGAGATTCTTCAGCATCTCCTTGCGGTCGCCGGATTGGAACGCCTCCGCGAGACCGAAGTGCATGTCCGGGTCGCCAGGAAATTTCTTCAAGCCCGCGCCAAACTGTTTCGCCGCCAGATTGTAATCATGCTTCGCGAGCGCGAGTTCACCCATCGCCAGATACACGTCGCGATTGTCAGGCGCGGCCTTGCGGGCTGGCTCGAAAAGGTTGTCCAAGACTTTGCGCGGGTCGGCGCCGAGCAGCAGGATGGCGCGGCCAATCGCCACCATCGTGTCGGCGGTGCGGGCGCGGGTGTCGGTGCGCGAACTGACCAGGGATTCAATTTCCCGCAACACGTCGTCCGCGCGATTCGTGGCCCCCGCGTAGGGCAGGACTTCGTGCGCGAGCAACCGGAGGGGAATGCTCCACGAATAGCGGTCGAGCGCGTTCGAGATGATTGTTCCGGCCTTCTCGTATTGACCCGAGGCGGCGAGCGACTTCACCAGCAGCACGCGCCATTCTTCCTCGTATTCAAAGCTCGCGATGGCCTGCTCGCATTCCGCGATGCTGTTGGAGTATTGGCCGGTGATGAATTGCTGCCGCGCGTTGGTGAGTTCCGCCGCGCGCGCGCCAGTCGCCGCGAGAAGAGTGAAGACGAGGAGCCACGCCAGTCCGCCGAGTGATGTGTTCGCACGCATTCGAGTCTTGCGGCACAAGATGCGCGAGCGGGCGGGAAGCTCAAGCGGCAAAACAGCAACGTGCCGCCAGCGTCTCGCTGGTCGGTGGGGAAACCCGCCCGCGAGACGCTGGCGGCACGTTGCTCCGCGATTGCGCCGCGCCGGGCAAACTCCCAACCAGCCGCGCATGAAATCACAACCGCTTCGCACCACCGTCATCGGCAGCTACCCGTTTCCCTCGTGGCTGGAATTCGCCTGTGAACATCTCGACCGCTTCGGCGAGAGCGACCGAGCGGAACTTGTGGATGACGCCGTGAGCATCGCCGTGCGCGACCAACTGGACGCCGGACTGGACGTAATCACCGATGGTGAGCAGACGAGGCTCGACTTCAACCTGTCGTTCTACGGATTCATCGAAGGCATCGAACTGGAGTCCGCCGCACCGCGCCGCTTCGGCCCGCCCGCGCACGACCAGCGCGGCAAACACAAAGTCACCGGCGAACTCAAAGCTCCGCGCGGCCTCGGCACCGTGGAATATTTCCAACGACTCCAACGCCTCACAAAACCTTCAACCTTCAACCTTCAACCTTCCACCACCCTGAAGGCCAGCGTCCCCGGCCCGTACACCCTGAGCGGCCGCCTGCTCCCGAACGCGCACTACCGCGACCGTTACGCTCTGACCGAGGCGCTGCTCCCGCTCGTGCGCGATGAACTCGCCGCGCTCGTCCAAGCCGGCTGCCGCGAAATCACCGTGGATGAGCCTTCGATGAGCTGCTACGCGCACAAGGAAGACCCGAAGCGCTTCGTCGAAATTTTCAACCGCACCGTCGAGTCCGTCGCCGGCCAGTGCCATCTCTCCACGCACCTCTGCTTCGGCAACTACAAAGCCCGCGCCGTCGGCCCGCGCCGTTACGCGCCGATGTTCCCCGCGTTCCTCGAACTGGCTGTGGATGAAATCCACGTCGAAATGGCGAGCCGCGAATTTTCCGAACTGGAATTGATCCGCACCATCGCCGCGAAGAAAGACGTGGCCGTCGGCATCATTGACGTGAAGAGCTACTACATCGAGACGCCCGCCGATGTGGCCGACCGCGTGCGCGCGTGCCTGCAATTCGCGCCCGCCGACCGCCTCTCCTTCGCCCCCGACTGCGGCCTGAGCCAGACCGCGCGCTGGGCGGCGCGGCAGAAGTTGAAGAACATGTGCGAGGGCGTGAAGACCGTGCGGACAGCGATTTAATGAGTTTCCAAATGGAACCACGGAAGACACAGAAAACACGGAATGAAAAATTAGCCGGAGCAACGTGATTCTTCAGACCGGTTCTTTTCCGTGTTTCCTGTGTCTTCCGCGGTTCCAAATCAGGACTCGGCCGTCCGCGCTCCGCCAGCGTTGCGTCTGGGAAACCGTTCGTCTAGTTTCCGCGCCGTGCTGTTTCGCCGCTCTATTCTGCTGATGCTCTGCTGCGCGTTTTCTTTCGCGCTGGCGGGCTGCCGTCCGGGCGCGGGCGGCGGCGATGAGCAGAAGGAGCCGTACTTCCTGCGCGGCAAGAACCGCCTGCAAGCCCGCGACCATGTGGGCGCGATTGAAGGTTTCGAGAAGGCGCTCGACGTGAACCCGCGCTCGGCCTCCGCGCATTTTGAACTGGGCATTCTCTACGAGCAGCAGCAGGGCGATTACGCGGCCGCGCTGTATCACTATCAAAAAGCGGTGACGTTGCGCGGCGACATGCCCTCGGCGGAACTCGCGCGCCAGCGCATCCAAGAATGCAAACGTGAACTCGCCAAGACCGTCATCACGCCCGTCTCAACGCAGAATTTGCAGAAGACCGTGGACGACCTGCGCGCGGAGAACCAGGTGCTCAAGCAACAACTGCAATCCTGGCAGTCCTACTACGCGAGCCGGGGTCTGCCGACGAACGCGCCGCCGTATGTTCCGCCCGTGATCGCGCAGCCCAGCAACGCGCGCGCGGAAATTTCCCCGGCCCGCACCGACACGGCCACGCGCAGCAACGTCATCACCGCCCGCACGCCCGTGCCGCCGCCCGCGCCCACGCGCAAGCTGCACACCATTTCCGCCGGGGAAAATTTCGGCAGCATCGCGCGCCGCTACCGCATCTCCACCGCCGCGCTGCAATCCGCGAACCCCACCATTGACGAACGCCGCCTCCGCCCCGGCCAGGCGCTGGTCATTCCGCCGCCCTGACCCATGCGCCTGCGCCTCTGGCTTGTGGCCGTCACGCTGTTCTGGCTGACGATGACCGTCTGGCTCTGGCGCACGGAATTCGGCGAACGCCGCCAGCCAGGCGGCGTGCCCGCGGCGGTGGTCTGGAAAAAAATTCTCACCGCTCCTGATTCCTCCAACCTGGAAATCCGCCACGGCACCAACGTCATCGGCTACTGCCACTGGCGGCCCGACGTGGGGCAGGAACTCGCGACCGGTGCGCGCCTGGCCGACGATGAAAACCCGCTCGAAGGCATGGTCGAAGAACTCTCGCACTACTCGCTCGACTTCGAAGGCGCGCTGACGCTGCCAGATTTTCCGACCCGCGTGCGTTTCACTTTCCGTCTGCGGCTCAATACGAACCAAACCTGGCAGACCTTCGACGCGCACGTTTCCATGCGGCCCGACTTGTATGAACTCTCCGCCAACTCCGTCGCGCAGACCGTTCGCCTGCGCGTGGACGCGGGCGGCGATCAAGTCAACCAGACGTTCCGTTTCTCCGATTTCCAACAGCCGCAAAAGCTGCTCTCCGAACTCGGCGGGCCGATGTTCCCCGCGATGGTTGGCGCCATGGGCGTGCCACTCGGCACGAACAAACTTTCCGCCCAATCGCTTGGCCTGCGCTGGGATGCGCGCAACGATTCCATCCTCGTCGGCGCGAACCGCGTGCGCGCCTACCGGCTCCAGACCAAATTTCTCGACCGCTGGCGCATCACGTTTTTCATCAGCCCGGTCGGGGAGTTGTTGCGCGCGGAATTCCCCGGTGACCTCGTGCTTATCAACAACGCCCTCGTCGGCCTGCGCCAGACCACCGCGCCATGATTGAACTCATCCATCTCGTGAAACGCTTCGGCGATGTCGTGGCCGTGAACGACCTCAGCCTCACGGTGAACCGTGGTGAATTCTTCGTCGTGCTCGGGCCGAATGCCGCCGGCAAGACGACGACGATCAAAATCCTCACCGGCCTGCTCAAGCCCACGTCCGGCCTGGCGCGCGTCGCGGGCTTCGACGTGCAGGCGCAGCCGCTCGAAGTGAAACGCCGCATGGCCTACGTGCCGGATTTTCCCTTCCTCTACGACAAGCTCACGCCGTGGGAATTCTTCCGCTTCATCGGCCAGTTGTTCCGCATGGACGCGGAGAAAATTCAGAAGGACGGGCGTGAACTCATCGAGCGTTTCAGCCTCGGCGATTTCTGCAACAAGCCCATCGAAGGACTCTCGCACGGCACGCGCCAGCGCGTGGCCATCGTCTCGGCGCTGCTGCACGAGCCGGAGGTGTTCGTGATTGATGAGCCGATGGTCGGCCTCGATCCACAGCACGCGCGCATCGTGAAGGACGTGCTGAAGGAACGTTCGCGCGCGGGCATGACCGTCTTCCTCTCCACGCATCAGCTCAGCGTGGCGGAGGAACTCTCCGACCGCGTCGGCATCATTCACCAGGGGAGAGTCGTGGCCATCGGCACGGCGGCGGAATTGCGGAAGCAGAGCGGCCAGGGGGAATTGGAGCAGGCCTTCCTCGCCCTGACGGCGGAGGCGGCGAAGTAGGAGCGCAGACCGCCGAGTCCGCGTGTTCATCATCGTTCGAAGAAGGCTGACTCTGGGTTGGACATGATCGCGCGGACTCGGCGGTCCGCGCTCCGATGATTCCACATCTCGCCTTCCCGCCGCTCCAGCCTTACACTTTCCCCGCCATGAAAACCACGGCTGAAACCATTCAGAAAAACATTATCGCCACCCACCGCAACCGCTACGTGGGCGAGGTCGTGTACATGTTCGCCTTCGATGTGGCGTACGAGATGACGCGTCATCCCGTGCGCGAACTGCTCGGCCAGCCCGTAGCCCAATACGTCGTGGACGCCAGCAAACGCAACCCGCGCCACCTCTTCTTCTTCCGTCCGCAGATGGTCCGACTGCCCGCGCAGGAACGGCTCGGTCCGCATGGTCCCGTGCGTGTGGAGTTCGCCGTAAAACTCCTGCCCGTCGGAGCGATTAGCATCACGGTGCGCGTGCCGTTCGCCGTGCCGCATGTCGAAGACCTCGTCGTCTATCACGACCTCCAGTTCAGCAACGGCTCGTTGAGCGATGAAGTGCGCCGGCTCGCCGAAGACGTGCGCCGCGAGCTGAACGCTCATTACATCCGCCCGCACAAACAAATTTCCGAGGAGGAAGCCTACACCGTCTTCTGTCTCGAATCCCCCGTCGTGGATCGCGATGGCGTCGTGCAGAGCACCGAGCTGTGGTTGAAAAATCATCGCCGCCAGGTCGCGGGTTTGCTCACGCAGGAGCCGGAGGTGGAAAAACTTTCGCATCAAGAATCTGAGGAATCCACCCAGCGCGCCATCAGCTACTACGAGCATGATCTCGTGGTCGTGGACTGGGACGCCGCACTCGTGATTGACAAGCCGAACTGTTTCGACGAGCCGCTCTACGTGATGGAACTGGCGAACCTCCAACTCGCCGAACTCGAAGCCTACGACCGCCTGCTCGACGACGCCCTCGAACGCTGCTACCGCGACCTGAGCGCGCAACGCATCCGCAGCCAGCGCGATGTGATGCGGGAGCTGCGCGAACTGCGCATTGACCTCGCGCGCTTCAGCGATGAGTTGCAGAACATCACCAAGTTCTTCGGCGACTGGCACGTCGCCCGCATCTACGAGGCCATGTCCGCGCGGTTCCATCTCAGCGACTGGCACCGCACGATTGAGGAGAAGGTGAAGACGCTCGACGACCTTTATCAGATCGTGCGGTCGGACCAGCAGAACCGCTGGATGCTCATGCTGGAGATCGCCATCGTCGTCCTCTTCGTCATAGATTTGGTGGCGCTGTTTTGGAAGAAGTGAGGTTGGAGCGCCGACTTCCAGCCCGGCGCGTTGGAAGCCACGAACACGAACGCGCCGGGCTGGAAGCCGGTGCTCCGAGG
>JANNGC010000527.1:0-2561 GCA_031380445.1 Pedosphaera sp. | reverse complement strand
GTCCTTGGGCCGTCCCGGCTGAAGGAAAAAAGAAACACCAGCCGGGACGGCCAGTGGACGAGTGGCAGCCGGGACGGCTGCCCCGCTACCGCACCGGCTTCACCTGCAACCCGTCCACGACCACGAAGCCGTCCGTGCCGGTGTTCGCCACGGTCACGGTGCACTCGCGGCCGGCGGGAAGGTGGAAGCGTCCGAGCGATGCGACGCCGGTGCCAGTGCGCTGATTGATCTTCAGAATTTTTGTTTCGCCCAAGACCTGCACCGTTACCGGCACGTTGCTGGCGCGGTTTGGATTCGGGGTGAAGACCAGCGCCAGTACGTAATCCCCGGCGGCGGGGATCGTGGGCGTGAAGAGCAGATTCATCTCGCCTTTGCGCGCGTTGTTGTCGTGCAGATAGGTCGCGCCGATGTGGTTCGGCACGGAACTGGACTCAACCCATTCGCCGTGGTGCGTCGCGTCGCGGTCGTCAATCAGCACGCCTTCGAGACGCAGACGCGGCGGCACGGCGGAGCGCGCAGGCGCGGCGTTCGTCCAGTCGAGAACCTGTTTGTCCGCGAGCAGGCGGGCGCGGAGTTTCGCGTAGCTCACTTTCTGCACGGGAATTTTTTCATCAATGGCCAGCGCCGCCGCCGTGACGCTGGACTCGGCGAGAATCATGAACACCGGTTCCATGCGGATGGAACCGTAGGCGATGTGCGACGCCGCCATGCACACGGGCACGAACAGGTTTTCGCACTCGCGCTGCTTCGGCACGAGTGAGCGATAGGAAATCGGATACGGCTTCATCGGCGGCACCTGCACGTCGCCTTCGTTTTCGGCGCGGCCGTTCTTCACGATGCGCTGCACGTTGTGCGAATCCATGTTGTAGGCGGCGAGGCCGACGGAGTCGGTGATGACCTCCTGCGCGCGGCAATTTTTCTCCGTCATCACGTAATCGGAAATGAGACGGCGCGCTTCGCGCACGTAGAGCTGGTTCGGCCAGCCGCCAGTCTCGGGGAATTCATCGCGGCACGGCCCCCACTGCTGCATCTCGCGGCGCATCGCCTCCGGCACACGCGGGCTGGTCGCGAGGTAAGTGATGAAGCCGCAGATGTATTCCTCGTGCTCGCGTGCGATGCGTTCGCGCGTGGCGTAATCGGCTTCGGTATAATCGTAGTTCGCACCAATGAAATCCGTGCTGAAACCGCCGTTGTTGTTGATGTCGGTCTTCTGGTTCGGCATCCAGATGGGATTCCAGAACTGCCACAGCCTGGGATTTTTTCCGCCCGCCACGAGCGCGTCGAGGTAGCGCCCGAGCAGTTCAAAGTTCTTGGGGTCGTAGTTGGCCGGCGGCGCGATCGGCGCGCGGTTTGCCGCGTTCGTCGTGAAACAGAGCCGGTAGTTGTAAGCCTGCACGCGCTTGTCGCCGTCGCCCGGTGTGCCGCCGTCACCGGGTTGAATGAACGGCAAGAGTCCGCTGCTCGCGACGCCGGGTTTCACATACGGATCCACCGCCACGGTGAACTGATGCTTGGGCGTCTCGCGGCAAATCCCGTTCAACGTCTCGCCATACGTCGCGTTTGATTCACGCCCGACGTGATACGACACGCCGGCCTTCGCCATCAGGTCGCCTTCGTAAGTGCAGTCCACGAACATCTTGGCGCGGAACACGTTGCCGTTCTCCGCCACGATTTCCACGATACGCGCGCCGTCCATCTTCACCGACTTCAACCGCTGCTCGCGCAGCACGCGCACGTTCGTCTCCTTCAACCATTCGTCATAAACCGCGCGCGCGACCTTCGGCTCGAAGGTCCACATGGTTGCATCCGACGCGTCGAGATTGGAGGCCGCCGACTGGCCGCTGCCGCGCTTGCCGAAGTAGTCAGCACGTTTCTCTAGCGTCCACGACGCGTCCCGCGCGTAATGCTTCGCGATGCGATGATAAAACTCGCGCGACAGCCCGCCGATGGCCGCCTTGTTCCCAATGTCCGTCGCCCCGAGTCCGCCCGTCGTCAGCCCGCCGAGAAATTTGCCCGGCTCCACGAGCACGACCGACTTGCCGAGTTTCTTCCCCTGAATGGCCGCGACAATTCCTGCCGACGAGCCGCCGAACACGCAGATGTCGGCTTCAATGATCTCGGCGTGAACGCGCACGGCGAAAGCGAGGGCGAGCAGCAGCAAAAGAGTTTTCATGGGTGCGGCGATTGAAACGCTGCCGCCGCGAAATTGCAACGGAGCAGGAATGGCCGGGTGTGGAAAGCATCCCAACGCGACACTTTCGAGTGTCGTAGCCATGTCGCCTTCACCCTTTCATTCGCCCGCTTGAACTGATAACCAATTCATGCCGCGCGCATGAAAATAAACTCTCCATTCGCCTCAGCCATTCTTCTTCCCACGCTTTTCCTACTGCTCGCCGCGCTCCGTGGAGCCGCGCAAATCCCGGTGACTTCCACGCTGGTCACCAACCGCTTCGACGCGCTGCCGCCCGCCAGCCAGTGGAGCACGCGCTCGCAAGGCGGCGGTACCTCCGTCATCACCAACACCGCCAACGCTGACACGCAGGTGCAGACGAACACCGCCG
>JANNGC010000520.1:0-1782 GCA_031380445.1 Pedosphaera sp. | reverse complement strand
GTTCAGGATTCATGACATTTTCGAGCGCGGCAGCGTAACGGCGAACGCTTTGAACGCAACCTCAAATTTCCGCTCATTTGGCGCAAATCACCGTCGCCAACCGCCCGCCGCTCCGTATCCTCTCCCGCATGAAATTGGCCCAAGGTCAGGTCTGGAAAAACGGCGCGCAGTATCTCCGCATCACGCAACTGGAGCGGCTGAAAGTTGGCTACAAGGAGATGCCCAGCCTCGCCAGTCGCGACGGCCATCATCGCGAAGTGACCAAGAAGGAATTCTGCCGGCTGATTAAAACAGCGGCGTTGCTGACCGACGTGCAAGTGCTGGAAGCGTCCATGAAGTGAGCCGGGCGGTGGAACTGTTCGCGCGGCGACCAAGCCCATCTCCCGAACAGCGACCTACTTTCTTCCCACCAGTTCCTTCACGAACTCATTCGCCGCCCGTGACAGCGGCCTCGGCTTCGGCCACGCCACCACGATGCTGCGCTCGGGCCTCGGCGTGCCGAGCGAGCGATAGACCGGCGCGTCGGAACGCCCGCTCATCACCGCCATCTTCGGAATCAGCGACAACCCCACACCCGCGCGCACCAGCGATTGAATCGTCTCCATCTGCGCGCTGCGGATGCTCACGTTCGGATGCAGCGCGCGCCGCTCGCAGAAGCGCAGCACCTGATCGCCAAGGCAGTGGCCTTCTTTCATCACGATGAGCCGTTCGGTTTCCAGGTCGGCGGCACGGACGCTGCGCTTGGTCGCGAGCGGATGACCGGGCGGCACAGCGAGCAAGAGTTCCTCGCTAAATAATTCCTTCACCTCGAAGCGCGCGTCGTGCAGCGGCGTGCTGGCGAGGGCGAAATCAATGTCGCAGCCGAGCGCCAGCTTGAGCAGTCGCGCCGTGGTGTCCTCGTGAAGGATCACTTCCACGCCGGGATAGCGCTGATTGAATCGCGCGATTACCTCCGGCAAAAGATACGGCGCGATAGTCGGCAGCACGCCCACCGCGAGCGTGCCGCGCAGGAGCGCGCGCGTGTCATGCGCCTCGCGCTTCGCGGCGTCCACTTCTTCGAGGATACGCCCGGCCCGGCGCACGAAGGCTTCGCCCGCCGTTGTCAGTTTTGCCTCGCGCTTCAAGCGGTCGAAGAGCCGCCCGCCCAGTTCCTCCTCCAGCTTTTGAATCTGCTGGCTGAGCGAGGGCTGCGAGACGTGGCACTGCTCAGCGGCGCGCGAGAAGTTCTTCGTGCGCGCCACGGCCATCACGTATCTGAGCTGGTGCATCTCCATAGGCAATGCCTATCGTTACCAGAGGAAAATTGTATTTCCAGCAATAGCCCCGGCGCGACAAGCTCCGCGCCATTCACGACTGAACAACGAACAAAATTAGGAGAACACAAAATGTCCACTGAAGCCAAATGCCCCTTCAATCACGGTGCCAGCCTTCCCACCACGAACAAGGACTGGTGGCCGAACCAACTGAAGGTAGAACTCCTCCACCAACATTCCGCCAAGTCCGACCCGATGGGCGCAGACTTCGACTATGCGAAGGAATTCAAGAGCCTAGACCTCGCCGCGTTAAAGAATGATCTCGCGGCGCTGATGACCGACTCGCAGGACTGGTGGCCGGCGGACTTCGGCCATTACGGCGGTCTGTTCATCCGCATGGCCTGGCACAGCGCCGGCACCTACCGCACCGGTGATGGGCGCGGCGGCGGCGGGCGCGGCCAGCAACGCTTCGCCCCGCTCAACAGTTGGCCGGACAACGTGAGTCTCGACAAAGCGCGCCGCCTCCTCT
>JANNGC010000671.1:0-4656 GCA_031380445.1 Pedosphaera sp. | reverse complement strand
GTCGCGGGCATCCTCATGCTGCGGCAGGCGGAGAACTTCGGCAAACTCGCCTACTTCATGGCCGCTGAAAGTGTGAAATGGCGCAAGCCCGTGCGCCCCGGCGACGCGCTGGTCATTGACGTGGAGATGACGAAGTCGCGCGGCAAAATCGGCAAGGCCAAGGGCGTGTGCTCCGTGGACGGCGAGCCGGTGAGCGAAGCGGAAGTGACGTTCATGCTGATTGACCGGTAGGCGCAGCGTTTCAAATTCAAGCGCGCCATTTTGCAATCCTGAAAGGATTGGATAATCCAGCCCAGGGTTGCGCCGCAGGAGCTACCCTGGGTTCACGTCCCACAAATATTTTCCCAACCCTGCAAGGGTTGCATCAACGCTGCACTCGCCATCCCTTGATTCAACCCCTTCAGGGTTGATGACTTCTCACATGACCCACCCAGCGTAGCGTTCCGGCGACGCAACGCTGGGCTGGATTATCTGAATCCTTTCAGGATTCGGGAAAAGCGAGGTGCGGCGAGTGAAGCGAAAGTTTTCAAGCCACTCTCGACGCGCGCGGCGGGGCGCGTTATTTCAACGCGGTCGCAACCATTTACTCTGATGAAAAACTTATCGCCTTCTCGCCGCGCCGTGGTCGCCCTGACCTTCGCCGCCCTCATCCCTGCCCTGCCCCTCTGCGCTGCGCAGAACGGCGAAGAGTTCCGCGTCTCGGTCGGCGCCGGCCATCGCTTCGACGCGGACATTGATCATCACCGGGGAGATTTTAACGAGACGCGCTTTGGCGTCACCGTCGCGCGCCCTTTCATTCTCGACGAGCGCTGGCGGCTCGATCCCGTCGTGGGCTACCGCTTCAGCGCCTATGATTTTTCCAAGGACGAACCGTGGGACGACGTTCACCAACTGCGCGCCACGGTGATGATGCGCCACACGGTGAACGCGAAGTGGGCCGTCTTCGGTGGGCCGACCGTCGGCCTTGCGCTCGAATCCGGCGCGGACGCAGGCGACGCGCTGACCTTCGGCGGGGCCATCGGCGTGATGTATCAGGTGAGCGAACGCCTGACCATCGGCGGCGGCGTGGGCGTGACGACGGAGATCGAAGACAGCGCCTCGGTGCGTCCCGTGCTGATTTTGAACTGGCGCATCAGCGATCATTGGTCGGCCGAGTCCGGCTACTTCGACGTGGCGGGCGGCGGCGGGCCGGGCGCAGAAATCCGTTATCAGATCAACGAGCAGTGGAGCGTGGGCGGCGGGATGCAGTATCAGGAAAACCGTTTCCGCCTCTCTGAAGACAAAGGCCCGTCGCGCGACGGCGTGGGCGAGGACACATTCACGCCGATCTATGCCAAGGTCACATGGCAGGCAAACCAGCACGCGGCGTTTGAACTCCTCGGCGGCGTCGCGCTCGGCGGCGAACTGCGCTTGGAAGATCGTCACGGCCACAAGCTCTCGGATGATGATTACGATCCCGCCCCGCTCGTGGGCGTGCGCGCGGTGCTGAAGTTTTAGAGCCAAACCTGGGAGCGCCGGCATCCGCGCCGGCGCGAAGGCATCAGCAGTTCAGAAACACGCCGGCTGGAAGCCGGTGCTCCCAGGAGTTCCGGGGAATTTGTTTGGCATTCGGCTTTCGGATTCTGGATTTTCCCCGCGATGCAACGACTGACCGGTTTTCGCGACTTCTACCCCGAGCCGCTCCCCACGCCCGACGTGTGGAGCACGGACGCGCGCCAGTATATCTTCGACCGATGGCGCGACATGGCCCGGCGCTACGGCTTTCGCGAATACGATGGGCCGCCGCTGGAATCCCTGGAGCTGTTCACGCTCAAGAGTGGGGAGGAGATCAAAGAGCAGCTCTATGAATTTGTGGATAAGGGCGAACGCCCGGTCGCTCTGCGGCCTGAAATGACGCCAACGCTCGCGCGCATGGCGGCGGCGGCGGAGCGCAATTACAAGAAGCCGTTCAAGTGGTTTTCGATTCCCCAACTGTTCCGATACGAACGACCCGGTAAAGGGCGGCTCCGCGAACACTTCCAGTTCAACTGCGACATCATCGGCGAGCCGGACGTGGCGGCGGACGCGGAACTGCTCGCGCTGCTCATTGACACGCTGCGCGCGCTCGGACTGACGCAGGAGGATTTCGTCATCCGCCTGAGCAGCCGCAACGCCTGGGCGGAATTTTTCGCGAAGCGTTGCGCGGACGAGACGAAGGCGTATGCGTTCTATCAGGCCGTGGACAAGCTGGAGCGCGAGACGCCAGACGTGAACGTGCAGAAGTTTTCCGAACTGGGCTTCTCGTTTGATGAAGTCACGGCGTTCATCGGTTCGGGCGAGCCGACGCCGGAGTTGCAAGCCATCCAGGCCAACCTCACCGCGCGCGGTCTCGGCGCGTTCGTGAAGATTGACTACGGCGTCATTCGCGGCCTCGCCTACTACACCGGCGTGGTCTTCGAGGCGTTCGATGTGAAGGGCGAGTTCCGCGCCATCGCGGGCGGCGGGCGCTACAACAATCTTCTAAAACTCATCAGCGCCGGCAAAGTGGATTTGCCCGCGCTCGGCTTCGGCATGGGCGATGTGGTACTGCTGGAACTGCTCAAGTCTCGCAAGCTGCTGCCGGAGTTCTCTGCCAACGTGGACACGTTCGTGTTGATCGAAGATGAAGCGTTGCGCGCCGAATCGCTCGGTGTAATTCAGCGCCTGCGCGAAGCCGGGAACGTCGTGGAGTTTTCGCTCACGCCCGCGAAAGGCGACAAGCAGTTCAAACGAGCACTGGAATTGAAGGCCAAGAAAACCGTGCGTCTTGAACGCAGCGCGGACGGCGCGCTCGTGGCACGGGTGAAGAACCTCGTCACGCGCGAGGAAACGGTCTGCGCCCTGGACTCGCTGGCCTGATTGGAAAGGTGGGACACCTCGCGCTGCGAGGCGTTTCCCTCGGAGCGCGGACCGCCGAGTCCGCGTGTTCATGCCTCATCCACGAGTTGAGCAGCGCTTGGGGTCACGAGCACCAGCGCAACTTTGTCGCCGCGCTCAAATTATGAACGCGCGGACTCGGCGGTCCGCGCTCCGAGAGACTTTCACTTCCTCAGCCGGTAAAACTTCTGCCCGCTCACCGCGCTGAAACCCGTCGGCGTGTTCGCCGGAGTCACCGCCGTCCACGGGCCGGTGATGATGGACGCCTCCTCGATCACTGCCGTGTTGTCGCTGGAGTAGAGCACCATTTCATCCGTCAGCATCACGAAGGCCAGGCGCGGACGTCCCGGCGCGGGATTGCCCGTGAGCGAGAGCGCGAAGCTGATGTCCGAACTGTTCAACGCCTGCTGATGAATCTCCACGGCCACGATGTTATTGCCCGTGACCAGGTTCGTGACGGAAACGGTCGCGGTGTCAATCGAGTCCTCGCCCGTGGCCGTGGCCAACTGGCGGTTGGTGATCACGGACGGCGAGGCGGGCAGGTTCGGCGAGCGCAGCACTTCGTTGCCATTGATGAAGACCACGCCCGCGTCATCGCGCAAGAGCCGCACGGCCACGGTGGTGAACGCCGAGGTGTCCGCCACGTTGAAGACGCGGCGGAAGTAAGTGGTGTATTGCTGATTGCTAGCGATGAGCGTCGCCTCGTCGCCGTCGCCAAAGCCGAGTTCCGCCACGCCGTTCGACCAGCCCGAGTCATCGAAGGCGAGCGCGCGCCAGGCCGTGCCGAGGTCGTTGGTCTTGTCGTTGAAACGCCAGTTCGCATTCGACGCCACGAGCAGCGTCGAGGCCGGCGTGCTCGCGGCCAATGTCGGCGCGATGTAGAAGCCCGATCCCGTGACGTCGGCGTTCACGGTGTTCTGCAATGCGAAGCGATAGATCGCATTCGTGTTCGACGGAGCGGGAATGAACCGCCGCGTCAGGCCGGCCGGATAAACCAGCGTGCCCGTCGTGTGCGATCCGTCCGTGCCATCAATCACGTAATCCACCGAGACCTCGTTCGTGCAGTGCCGGCTCAGGCCCACGGGTATACCGTCGGGCAGCGCGGCCAGCGCATTGGCCCGCGCGCCGAAGCCCACGCCCACGCGCGGGACACCGCCGACCGCCGCGAGCCGCCAGCCGTCGGTCGCGGGATTCCAGGTGAAGTTGTTCGGGTAGTTCGTGTCTTGCACGCTCACCCAGTTGTTGCTGGGCCAGAAACGGTCGTGGCTGTTCGTCCAGCCGCCGCTGTTGCTGGCATCCCAGTTGAAGCCGAACAGATCGCGGTGGTTGTAAATCGAGATGTTGTTCGTCGCCAGCACGCGCCCGTCATACATGCTGAAGGTTGAGTAATTGTCGCCGTGGCGGAGGCCGGATTTGTTCATCGAGAAGAAACAGTTTTCCACGCGGCCCGTCGGCCCGTCGTAGCCGGATTCGTAGCCCTGCCCGCAATCGAAATACACCGTGCCGCGCGTCAGGACGTTCTTGAAACCGGAAGTGGAATTGCCCTCGTGAAACGTGCTCTCGAACCAGCACGACTGATACGTGAGCGGGCCGTAGCCGCTGCCGCCCGAGTCAATGCCATCGTCCTTCGTCCAGCCGAAGAGCGTGTTCGTAAACACATGCGAACCGCTCACGAAATAAAGCCCGTCGTTGTCGCCATCCACGAAGTTCACCGTGTCGTCCGGGAACTCGATGAACGCGCTGTCGTTCACCGTCCAGTTT
>JANNGC010000455.1:0-6019 GCA_031380445.1 Pedosphaera sp. | reverse complement strand
CAGCCGGGACGGCCAGTGGACTGCGGCAGGCGGGACGCCTGCCCCACTGCCACTATCACTAGCTCAAGCCCAACTGCTGCAACTTGTCCCGGTGGCTGCGGCTCAAAGTGAGCTTGGTCCCGTCGCGCAGGAGGACGGCGTATTCGCCGTGGAAGAGCGGTTGCAGTTCCTTGATGCGCTCCATGTTGACGTTGGTCGCGCGGCTAATGCGGATGAACTGCCCGGCGGGCAGGCGCTGTTCGAGGTTCGTCATCGTCTCGCGCAGCAGGTGCGTGTCTTTGCCGACGTGCAGGCTCACGTAATTGTCCGCCGCCTCCACCCAGTCAATGTCCGCCACCTTCACGAAGACCACGCGCCCGTCGCCCTTCACCGCGAGACGGTCGCTCGGCGGCGCGGCGGGGCGCAACTCGTGGAGCAAGGCGGAAAGCTGCTCGTGAACAGTCTCGGGCTGCGAGCGTGCGAGTTGATCCAGCGCGCGTCTCAACGCGGTCTGGAAACGCTCCCTGTCGAAGGGCTTGAGCAGATAATCCACGGCGTGAACTTCAAACGCCTTGAGCGCGAACTTGTCGAACGCGGTCACGAAGATCACGGCGGGCCGCTCCTCCGCGCTGAGTTCCGCGAGCGCGCCGAAGCCATCCAGCTCCGGCATCTGCACATCGAGAAAGGCGAGCGCGGGCTTCAACTGGCGGATGAGTTCCACGCCTTCGCGCCCGTTCTTCGCCTCGCCCACCACTTCAATGTCCGGCTCGGCGCGCAGCAATTTCAGCAGGCGGTCGCGCGCCAGCGGTTCGTCGTCTATTACGATGGTTCGGGTTTTCATGTCGTGTGAAATGGAAACGTGGCGGTGACGATCACGCCCCCGCCCTCGGCATTCGCCAGTTCAAACGTCTGGCGCGCACCATAAAGTTGTTTCAAGCGGGCGCGAGTATTCGCCAGGCCGATGCCTTCGACAATCTCGCCGTTCGCCAGACCGCCGCCGTTGTCGCGCACTTCGAGCCGCAGCGATTCGCCGTCGCGCCGAGCATTGATGACGATGTGACCGGCGCGCGCGTGCGGCTCAATGCCGTGGCGGATGGCGTTCTCCAGCAGCGGTTGCAAAACCAGATTTGGCACCAGCGCGTCGCGTGTGTCGGGCGGAATGTGCATCTCGATGGTCAGCCGGTCGCCGAAGCGCGTCTCCTCGATGACGGCGTAATTTTTCAGGAACTCCAGTTCTTCGCGCAGCGTGACCTCCTGTGTGTCCGTCGAATCGAGCGCGCGGCGCAGCAGGTCGCTGAGTTTCACCAGCATCCGGTCGGCAGCCTCCACGTCCTGGTGCATGAGCGCGGAGATGGCGTGCAGCGTGTTGAAGAGGAAGTGCGGATTGAGCTGCATCTGGAGCGCCTGCAAACGCGCCGCCGTGAGCCGCTGCTCCAGTTCCACCGCGCGCACTTCGCGCTCGTTGAACTTGCGGTAATAATCGAACGCGTAGCCGACCGTGATGATGACCCAGTAGATGAGCAGGTTGTAGAAAAAGGTCGTGACCAGCGCGCGGTTGAACGCATCGGCAAACGTCACCGCGCCCATGCCGCCGCGCGTCAGCCACACTTCGAGCGCGCCGCGCACGACCATCCACGCCACCGAGAACAGCGCGCTGGCCGCGAAATGCGTGACGAGATTCAGTGCCCAGCGCGCGTCGCCGAGCGAGAAACGCCGCGCGACCCACAGCGCCGGCAGCGAGAGCAGCGCGAAGACGTACCAGTCCCCGAGCGCGCGCCCCATCGCGAACGACCACGGCACCGGGTCGCCCATCTTGGACTTGGAAAGATACAACTGCCCGGCGAAGGCGAGGCCGATGAGCGTCCAGAACGCGAAGGCGAGCAGGACGCGCAGCCAGGGTTGTCGGGCAAGGCGGAGCACGCGGGAAATTGAAACAGAACCGGAAAGTTTGCCTAGCACGGTCTTGGACAGCGCCCGCCGCGCGGAAGCCAGTTAATCAGTTGCTTCGCCAAGGTCAGTTCGGTAAATCTTTCGGCCTATGAAATTTCTCCGGTATTGCGTCTGCCTGTGCGTTGCCGCTGTTGGCGTCAGCCCGATTCTTGCCCAGCAGACTCTCACCCCTGAACAAAAACAACAGGCCTCCGAGGCGCTCCGCAAGGCGCTCGAACAGACCGGCGGCCAGACGCCCGCCGCGCCCGCGCCCATTGAAAACCGCCCGGCCGTCGCGCCCATCGAATCCGTGCCTGCCGTGACTCCCGTTGACGCCAAGGCCGCTGAGAAAGCTCGCAAAGCCGCGGAAGCCCAAGCCAAGGCCGACGCCAAAGCCCGCGCCGCCGCCGAGGAAAAAGCCGCCAAGGCTGCGGCCGCCGCTGAAAAACAACGTGTGGCCGACGAAAAGAAAGCCGCCGAAGCCAAGGCCAAAGCCGAGGCTCAGGCCGCGCGCGAAGAAGCCCGTCGCGCCGCCACCGCTCGCACCGTGAATGAAGAGGCCATGAAAGCGCAGGCGGACGCGCAACGCGCCGCCGAACTGCGCGCCCAGAAAGAAACGAAAGTTCAGCCCACTCCCGCCGCCGCCGTTCCCTTGGACACGAAAGCCGCCGAGAAGAGCCGCAAGGAATTGGAAGCCCAGGCCAAAGCCGAGGCGAAAGCCCGCGCCCGGGCCGAAGAAACCCGGCTCGCCGAAGAGCAGCGCCGCATCAACGAGGAGCGCAAACGCATTGAAGCCCAACGCGCCCAGACCGAAAAACGAATGGCCGAAGAACAGAAAGCCGCGATGAAGCGCGCCGAGTCCGAAGCCAAATCCCGCGCTGCTGCCGAGAAAACCCGCCTGGCCGAAGAAAAGAAAGCCGCCGCCAGCGTCGTGGCCACCGCCCCAGCAGTTGCCCCCGCCGTTGCCGCCGCCCCCATCATGGCCGCCCAGACTCCAGTCGCGAACCCGGCTCCCGCCTTGGCCGCTGATGACGAGCCGCCCAGCATCACCCCGGAGCAAGAAGGTTCCGTGCGCGACGCCCTGCGCCGCGCCTTGAATCAACCGCCCTCCACCACTCCGGCTCCCGTCACTCCTGCGCTCGTGGCTCCGGTCGTGAAAACCGCTCCCGTCATCACCACGCCCGCACCGGGCATGGATCGCAAGGCGCAGGAAAAAGCACTCCGCGAAGCCGAAGCCAAGGCCAAGGCCGACGCGAAAGCCCAGGCCAAAGCTGACGCGGAAGCCCAACGCCAAGCCGAAGCCGCCGCCAAAGAACAGGCCAAGATGGAAGCCCGCCGCAAAGTCGAAGAAGAAAGTGCCCTCCGCGAACGCGCCAAGATGGAGGCCGCCGCCGCGAAAAAAGCGGAGGCCGAAGCGCGCAAAAACGCCGAAGCCGAAGCCAAGCGCGCCGCCGCCGCCGCCACTGCCGCTCCCCCGGCCGCTGAAATGAAACCCGCCGCCACCACGCCGGCCACCGTCACTTCCGTCCCCACGCTTTCCGATGACGCCGCCGCCCGCGAAGCCCTGCGCCGCGCGCTGGAACAACCCGCGACATCGCCCGCCGTCACGCCGGTCGCGCCCATCACCGCTCCGGCGGCGGAGACCACCGCCTCCATCAAGGACGCCGAAGCCCAAGCCAAGGCCGAGGCCAAAGCCCGCGAAGACGCCGCGCGCAAAGCCCAGAAGGAAACGGAGGCTGTCGCCGCTGCAGAGAAAAAGGCGCTGGCCGACGCGGAGAAGACACGCCGAGAAGAAGAAAAACGCCTCAGCAAGATCAATGCGTCCGCGCCTTCCACTCTCCCCGCGCTGCCCACGGTGGAATCAAAACTCCCCGCGTCCAAAACCCAGCGCCTCGCCGAGCTGTTGGAGAAATACCGCCGCGACGAAATCACGCCCGCCGAGTATCACGGCCAGCGCGCGAAAATCATCGCCGAGCCGTAGCCCGTAACGCCGGCTTACCAGCCGGCAAGTTGCGAGACTTTCCAGTCTCGTGTTCCAGTTCCATGTTCCTGACCGGGCTGTTTGAACAGCCCGGGGTTTTCCGTTGGAACGGGAGGTTGGAAAACCTCCCAACCTGCCGACTGGAAAGTCGGCGTTACGGCCGAAGGCCGACATTCATGTCCGTCACGCATTGGTGGTGTTCACCGGATGCGCCAGCTTCCAGCCCAGCCGCGCACTCCACGCAAACCGTTTGACGCACCGCGCTCTCGTGCCGCTATCCTCGCGCATGGAACAGCGTCCGCCGCCCTTGCTCCCGCCACGCCTCGAAACTCACGAGGCGCTGCCGCCCCTGCGTCAGCCGCCGTCGAAACCGTCCGGCGGTGGCCCGTGGAAGAAGCTGTTTGGTCCCGTGCTGGTCGTGGGCATTCTGCTCCTGAAGTGGGGCGCGAAGCTCAAGTTCATCATCATCCCGGCGCTCAAATTCTTCCCCGCCATTCTCAAGACCGGCGGAACGATGATTCTCTCCATCGGGGCCTACGCGCTGATGTCCGGGTGGAAATTCGCCGTAGGTTTTGTGCTGCTGATCTTCGTGCATGAGTGCGGGCATCTCGTGGCGGCGCGGCGGCTGGGGCTGAAGGTGGGCGCTCCGGTGTTCATCCCGTTCATGGGCGCGTTCATCGCGCTCAAGGACGCGCCGAAGAACGCGTGGATTGAGGCACAGGTCGGCATCGGCGGCCCCATCTTTGGCGCGTGGGCCTCGGCGGTGTGCCACATGATTTATTTGTTTACCGGCGTGGAACTGTTCCGCGTGCTGGCCCATGTCGGCTACTTGATGAACCTGTTCAACCTCGCGCCGGTCGGCTTCCTCGATGGCGGGCGCATCGCCACCGCGCTCTCGCCGTGGCTCTGGGTCGTGGGCACGGTCATCATCGCCGTGCTGATGGTCGTGTCGTTCAATCCGATTCTCCTGCTCGTACTGGTCATGTCGCTGCCGCGCCTCGTGTCACTTTTCCGCAAACGCACGGACGAGGAAAAACGCTTTTACGAAGTGACGCCCGTCCAGCGTGTGATCATGGCCATTCTCTACTTCGGACTCGCGGCGGCGCTGGCCTGGGGCATGACGGTGACGCCGATGCCGACGGTGCGTTGAGCGGGTGAAGATTTTTTCACGTCGGCGTGAAAAAAATCCGGCGGACCTAAACTCTTTTTGCAAATCTGCCGAAATAATTCTTCATGCAAAAGAACAACGACGCATTCGCAAGGGAGATGGCAAAAATCGGCAAGCAGGCGGAAGCCGAGCGCCTGGAGGAAATCAAAGCCGAGCGCCGTCGCGCGATTTACGGCAAGGTCCGCAAGGCGCTGCTGGTGCTGGTGCTGGTGGGTGTCGTCGGCTTCGCCTATCAGCAGCGCGACCAAATCAAGGAAGGCGTCACGCACCTCGCCGCCAAGACCGGTCTCACGGGCGGCAGCGGCAAGAGCCTGACCGGCTATTCCGAAGCGAACACGCAACTCCGCGGCCAGGTCGGCGGGTTGCAGGACACGGCCCTCAAGCGCAACGCTATGGTGGACGACATCGCCGGCGGCACCAAGTAAGCGGCCCGCTCGTTTCCTTTCCGCACCGGAGACGACGTCAGGAGTCTCCCGCCACTTCGGTGGTGGGCAGTCAGTGACTCCTCACGTCGTCTCCGGCTGCTTTGGGAACCGTCGGTAAGGACGCGTTGCGCGCGTCCCCATATGGTTCACCGACTCTCCAGTTTGAAGACCAAAATGGGGCCGCGCAGCAACGCGGCCCTACCTCGCTGCTCACTTCGGATAATCACGCCACAGCCATCGCATCGTCTCGGGGAAAATGGTGCCGCCGTGGTTCCCGTTGTGACCGCCTTCGCCGAAGACGTATTTGTAGTCGTAATCTTTTTCCTCCAGCACGGCGGCGAGAAGATGGTTCGCCACCACCCAGTTCCAGCCGGGGCGGCGGTTCTGCGCCGAACCGCGCAGATCATTCGCGCCGTCCTGCACGAAGATGCGGATGGGCCGCCAGTCATTCGTGCGAATGATCTCCGGATATTTGTCGCCACCACGAATGTTCGTGAAGCTGCCAACGTGGCTCACCACTTTGCGGAACTGGTCGGG
>JANNGC010000443.1:0-2954 GCA_031380445.1 Pedosphaera sp. | reverse complement strand
ACGGCCCGAGCGCCCGGCTCCAGTGGCCTTGCCCGACGTGGACGCGCAGTTGCGCCCGAATGACGAGGGCGTGGATTCGCTCGCCCGCCAGATCAAAGTCACCGGTCGCGCGTATCCGCTCTTCGGCATCGCCAAGATCGTTTTGGAACGGCCCGAGCGTTACAACGTCGTCTTCACCACCAAGAAAAAATCCGACGGCTCGGTCGCGCAGGCGCTCTTCGTCTGCGCACTGGATGACACGCTGTGGTTGAGCGAGGACGAGGCGGCGGCGCATGTTCTGCAAAAACATTTTGCCACCTTCTACCAGGCCGAACGCACCCCGACCGATCCGCCGAAGGGGACGTACACGTTTGTCGCGCAGTGCGGGATGAGCGGCGTCATTTTTGGCCCGCCGAATCATCACGATTACCAGAACCAGTTGCGCAAGCTGCACTCCGAGCGTTTCGCGCGCCTGCCGTTCGACATGTTCAAAGCCCGTGTGAAAATCGTGCGCGACGAAGAGGTCGTGAAGAAATGGGTCGAAGACCAAAGCTGGAAGACGGAGTTCTCCTGCCTGAACGTGCCTGAGCCGCTCAACCTCGCAACGCGCGAGGACGTGGAAAAGCATTTCCGCGCCACGCATCTCGCGACCATCGTGCGCTCTGTGCCGACGCATACCGTGACCGGCGTGGCCAGCCGCGCCCTGCCCTG
The DNA here is from genome assembly GCA_031380445.1 of Pedosphaera sp. Lineage (GTDB taxonomy): Bacteria > Verrucomicrobiota > Verrucomicrobiia > Limisphaerales > SIBH01 > JANNGC01. The sequence continues at coordinate 2,264 of JANNGC010000443.1, read as the reverse complement.
CCGTCCGCTGTATCAACTGGCGCGCGAGCGCTGGCACGATCAGGATCATTTCCCGCTGCAACTCGCGACGGTGCTCAGCCAGCAGTTCGCCTCCCACGGCCTGCAATTCTTCAAGGTCAACAAGACGGTGACGCACGTCTCCGTCGCGCGCCCGAGCTTCCTCGATTTGGAAACCACGGTGGTTTCCGACAACGTGAAGCGCATCATCGAATTCATCACCGCGAACCCGAAATGCTCGCGGCGGAAAATGTTCGAGGCGCTCGCGCCCGCCGCCGTTGCCACCACACAGCCGACGACGGAAGGCGCACCGGTGGCCGAACTGTCGCCCGAAGCCGCCGCGATCATTTCCGACCTGCACTGGCTGGTGCATCAGGGGCATGTCATCGAGTTCGCAAACGGCACGCTGGAAACGGCGAAGAAGCCGATGCCGAAGCAGCCCAAGCAAGCGAAGCCCGCTGCCGGTGCCGCCAAGCCGGCGGAAGCCGAGACGGCCGAGACCTCCGAGACCACGGTGGAGACCGTGGAATCCGTCGTAGCCGGCCTGGCCAATGAGACTCCGGCGGAGAGCCAGACCGTGGAACCGGCCAGCGAGACGACGACGGAGAACAACCCGGCATAGGCGCGGTGAAGTTTCAAAAATTATTCAGAGCGCCGGACGTGAATGTCCGGCGCTTTTTTATTTCCGGGGTGTGACTCGGTGTCCGCACGAGATTTTTCCAAGTGCATTTGGGACTGCGGTGGCAAGCGAAGCGCCAGTCTCCGACCCGGCGCGCAGGAAGCACGGACACCACGAGCCGGGGCGGAGACCGCCGCTCCAACAACAAAAAATGCCGCGCGAAATGCGCGGCATTGTTGTTGAGAGTGAGGGCCGAATTACGGCGCGGAATAAACGCGGCCGGTGGGCGGAACTTCCGTACCCGCCGGAGCCTCGGTGGGCGGGCCGCCACCGGGGACGAAGGGCGGCAACTGAACCGGCGCGGCCTTCGCAAGCGAGGCGTATTGGGTTTCCACCGCCACAGCGCCCTGCGCGAGAATCGCTTCCGGGGACTGCTTCGAGTCACGCGCCAGCGCGGTGACCATGTCTTCGGTGTGCTTGAGCACGAGCGCGAGAGACGCAGAACGCTTGGCGGCGGCGAACTGCGCCTGTGAACGGGCGACCAGCGGCTTGAGCGCGGGCAGTGCAACAGTAACAGCGGGCAAGACTTTATCGCTCGCCTTCGGCGCGGCCTGGGCGGCGCTGACGCCAATTGTGTAGAAAGAAGTGGGCTGCGCTTTGCACATGGCGCTGACAATCGCTTCGATTTCCGCAGGCGCAGCGCTCACGGCGGCCTTGGCGATGGGGCCGGCGAGCTTGGGCTGCAACTTCACCGCAGCGGCGGCGGCGGCGGCGGCGGATGCCGGCGTGGCTTTGGCCACGGCACCGACGACAAGCGGGGCGGACGGGCCATTGACGGTCACGGCGGCGGTCACGGCATCGCTTGCGTCCGCCTTGTCGGCGACGAGCTTCGCAGTTTCGCGGGCAATTTCCGTCACGCGCACAGCGCGCAACTGCGAGGTGTAGCCGGCGACGCGCGCTTCATCCGCGAACGCGGGAAGGGCGAGCACGGCGGTCAATGCCAAGAGAGTCGTAGAGGTTTTCATGGTTATCACTTTCCTTAAGTTGGCGCACTGTGGAGGGCCGGACGGTGGCGGTCAATTTCCAATTAACTCGGGATGATGAAGATTATTTCTTTGCGCCATACCCCGGACGAGGCTTTCCGTCCGCGTCCAGCTGGTCGCAGGACCAGAGCAGGCCGCGCGTTACCAAGTCGAGATAGACCGGGCTTTGCATTGTCTCGTTGCCGTGGCCAAGCGTGGTCGCGAAGACGCGGGTCTTGGCATACTCGTTCACCCAGATGACAACGTGATCCTTCTTCGACTCCGCGCTGTAGGCGGTGCCGAGCGGCGTGACGGTGGGCCACAGTTTCTCGTTGCGGTAAAGTTCATCCTTGGGACTCAACCATTCTGCGGGAAAGCCCTGCATCACCGGATGCTTGTCGCCCAACTTCTTCACCGTGAGGTCGCGGCCCTTGTCATGACTCATGGAGCGGAGGCCGAGCGTCGCGCGCCAGGCGTCCGTCTGGCCCATGCGATAGCTGTGCGCGGAGCAATGGAGGAAGACGCCCGCCACGCCCGCGTCGTGCGCGGCGGTGATGTTCCGGATCAGATTCGTGTCGTCCATGAAGCCGAAACATTCGTTGTGCAGCACCACGTCGTAGCCGCGC
>JANNGC010000431.1:0-11090 GCA_031380445.1 Pedosphaera sp. | reverse complement strand
CTTTCTGGAGCCGCGCGGTTTTCGCTACCTCAAGACCGTCGAGGAAAACGATCAGATGGGGACGGCGGTTTTCTCCCGCTGACGTTCACTTGATGATGTGCGGCACGAAACGCTGCCGCAGCTTCCGCCAGAACTGTTCCTTCTCCGTCAGCGGCGCGGCATCCTTCGGCAAGGGCGGCAATTCCGCCCGCGCTTTCACCGGCCCGAGTTTCTTCGCCTCATCCATGCAGGTCGCGTTGTGGTAGATGAGCACGCCGTCGAGATGCGTGACCGTCGGCCAGCCGCGCTGCTTACGGTTCAAGTAGCCGCGAAAGTTGTATTGCGTGGGCAGGATGCGGAGCCGGTCGAAGTGTTTCGTCTGCACCACTTCGTTGATCACCATCTGGTCATCCGCCGGGATGCGGAAGTGGCTGCGTCCCCGCGCGCCAATCTCCGCGCGAATATCGCGGCTCTTCGGCACGTTCCAAAAATTCACGCCGCCGTTGAGAAAGCTCGTCGTGTAACCCTGGCCCAGCACGTACCGCGAACCCATGTGCTCCGTCACCGCCGCCAGATCGAACCCGGCGAGAGTCTTCTCGAACGGCGGCAGCGTCTGCAGACACAGCACGTCGTAGGAATCAATGACCAGCGCGAATTCCACGTCGAGCTGGTCAATCAACTCATGCCGCCGGAAATACACCTCGCGCAGCGGGTGCGAGAAATCCGGCGAGGGCGCGACAAGGTGATAGGTAATTTGCGGCAGCCGCTGCTGCGGCAACTTGCTCCCGATGACGAACGCGTGCAGCGGCACGCCGGGGTTCTTCTCCGCAAAGCTCAGGAAGGTGTAATCGAGATGCTCGGTCGAGTGACCGAAGGCGACCGTGACAATGGCGGAACTGCCGGGCGTCATGGGTCAGGGCCGCGCCACCGGCTTGAAGCGTTTCCGGTTGAAGAGCGACTGCGTGTAATAAATGCCCACGCCGATCTTCACCACGTTCATCAGCCGCGCCACTCCGGGCAGCGCGCGGGCCAGCGACGAGCGCGCCGGCGCGTAAGCATTCGTCGCCGCATCCGCCGCCGCGCCGCCGGCATTCGCATCCCAGCGCGGCGTGTAATCGCTCTGCTGCGGCGTGGTGGTGAAGAGCGGCACGACCTTCGTGCGCTTGGCCCGCACGATCAGTTGCAACGGGGTGAAGGAGAGCACTTCGACCCGCGAACGGATCGCGCTCGGATCCGAAACTTCATACCAGCGCCCGTATGGCCCCACGCGATGCGCAATCATTTTCTCCATCACGAACCCGTTCTCCGAACTGAACACGCGAAAGAAAAGCTCGGGGCTGAACTGATAGAAACCATGCCCGCAATAGTTGTTCGCAATGGTGTGCATGAACAACGTGCCGCCGGGCCGCAGCATCTCCATGCAATTCTGGAGCGCGAGGGGGAAGTTGAACACATGCTCCAGCGTGCCGCCGTCGTACACGAGGTCGAAGCGTTCCTTGAACTGGTCCGGCAGCGGCTTGTTCAGGTCATGCACGACTTCCGCGCCCTCGAAGTCGGACACGTCGAGCGAAGAAACTTTCTTCGCGCCGAGCGCCTTGAAGACTGGCTCGGCGAAGCCCGTGTCTTTCGCACCGTCAGCAAATGCTTCGGTCGGATACCCGTGCTTCGCCAGCTCGGCGCGCATCTTGGCGGGGAACACGTTCAAGTCCTGACGTCCGAGCATCAGCACATCACCAAACTCCACGCCCTCTTTGCGCGCGGCGATCAGAAACTGGACGGCGTTGATGTCGAGACCCATGTGCGGCGCAATCTACGGAAGCGGCGGAAGGCGTGTCCAGCCCGCGCGGGGAATCCAGTTTGACACCACCCCGCCCGCCGCTAACTCTACGCGCCTTTATGGCCACGCCCCAAATCGTGTTTTATGCGCAGGACATCGTGCGCCGGTTCTTCCGGCGCTACGGCTACGATGTCGTGCGGCGCGACCAGTTCGCCCCCGAGGAACACGCGCTGGCGAAAGCCGTGCAGCCCTTCACCGGCACGACCATCCAGCGCGTCATCGCGCTCGCGGACGCGGTGAAATACATCACGCAGGCAAAGATCGCCGGCGACATCGTGGAGTGCGGCGTGTGGCGCGGTGGCAGCATGATGGTCGTGGCCAAGACGCTCGTCGCGCTCGGCGACACCTCGCGCGAACTCTACCTGTTCGATACTTTTGAAGGCATGACCGCGCCCACGGACAAGGACGTGATGTTCGACGGCACGCCCGCCGCGCAACTGCTCGCCGAGACGGAGAAGAAGGAAGGCAGCGGCAATTACTGGTGCGTGGCCGGCATCGAAGACGTGCGCGCGAACATGGAGTCCACCGGCTACCCCATGTCGAAAGTGCATCTCGTGAAAGGCCGCGTTGAGGACACGATCCCGGCGCAGGGGCCGAACAAAATCGCGCTGCTGCGTCTCGACACCGACTGGTACGAATCCACCAAGCACGAACTCGATCACTACTACCCGCGCCTCAGCCAGAACGGCGTGCTGATCATTGACGACTATGGTCACTGGCAGGGTTCACGGCGCGCAGTGGATGAGTTTTTCGCCACGCTCCCGTTCCGTCCGTTGATGTCGCGCATTGATTACTCGGGGCGGATGCTGCTCAAGCCGCAGTGACGGCGCGCGGACATTCCTGTCCGCAGCAAGCAGCTTAGTGGTGAGGCTCTTGGATTTCTTTGATGCACCCGGAGATTCGTGGCCTGCTGCGGACTAGAAAGTCCGCGCTCCTTCCCCTTCGTTGACATCACTTCGCTCGCCCGTAGATTCCGCGCCGCATGTCGAAAACGTCCGCGCCCAATGTGATTCGCCTCCGGGGCGTGCGGCACCACAACCTCAAGAATTTCGACCTCGATCTGCCGGTTGGGAAACTCATCATCATCACCGGACTGAGCGGCTCGGGCAAAAGTTCACTCGCCTTTGACACGCTGTTTGCCGAGGGCCAGCGACGTTACATCGAAACATTTTCTCCCTACGCGCGACAGTTCTTTGACCGCATGGACAAGCCGCAGGTGGATCGCATCGAAGGTATTCCGCCCGCCATCGCCATCGAGCAGCGCAACGCCGTGAAGTCCACGCGCTCGACCGTCGGCACCATGACCGAGCTGACCGACTACATGAAACTGCTCTGGCCGCATCTCGCGCGGCTGCACTGCCGGAAGTGCGGGCAGGAGGTGCGGAAGGAATCGCCAACGCAGGTGTGGACGAGCGTGAGTGCGGGACGCGGAGTGCGGAACGCGGAATCAAAAACCGGCACGTCGGAAGTCTTGCTCACTTTTGATCTCGCGCTGTCGCAGAAAATTTCCCTCGCGGAGTCACTGAAGCTGATCGCGAACCAAGGCTACCAACGGCTGCTCCTGAATGGCAGCATCGTCCGCACCGACGAAGCGGCCGATTATTCCGCGCTCCGCACTCCGCACTCCGCACTCACCGTCGTGCAGGATCGTGTGAAGCTCACACCGGAAAACCGCGCGCGCTTCATCGAAGGCTGCGAGCAGGCTTTCCATTTCGGCCAAGGCAAACTCGCGATTCACTCCATCGAGTCCGCGCCCGCCGCCCCATTCGTCATTCGTCATTCGGCTTTGTTTTCAAATCGCTTCCACTGCGCGACGTGCGACCTCGATTACCGCGAGCCTTCGCCCGCGCTGTTCAGCTTCAATCACCCGCTCGGCGCGTGTCCGACCTGCAAGGGCTTCGGACGCACCATCACCATTGATTACAATCGCGCGCTGCCCGACCGCTCGAAGTCGCTCGCCAGCGGCGTGGTGAAGCCGTGGCAAGTCGGCCACGGCCTCCAGTCGCAGAACGATCTCACGCGCCTGTGCAAGGCGCGCGGCATCTCGATGAAGACAGCCTTCAACCAACTGCCGCCGGAGACGCAGCGCATCGTCATCGAAGGCGATCCGGACTACGGCCAGGGCGAGGAGAACGAATGGCCGCGCGCGTGGTACGGCGTGAAGGGCTACTTCCGCTGGCTCGAAAGCAAGGCTTACAAGATGCACGTCCGCGTGCTGCTCGCGCGCTACCGGGCGTACGCGACCTGCCCGGATTGCGCGGGGAAGCGGCTTCAGCCGGACGCGCTGCTCTACCGGGTGCGGAGTGGGAAAGTCATCAGTAAATCAGTCATCAGTCATCAGTCGGCGGGGGCGCGCGCGGGGGCGCTGATGACTGACTCACTGATGACTGATTACTCCCTTGCCGATTTCTACACGCTGCCCGTGCGCGACGCGCTGGCCTTCATCACCAAGCTGGCGGCCGAGGTGGCTGACCCTTTGCGCTTCGCGCTTCAGGAAGTCCGCGCGCGGTTGCACTACTTGAACGAAGTCGGCCTCGGCTACCTCACGCTCGACCGCGCCACGCGCTCGCTCTCCGGCGGCGAAACCGAGCGCGTGAATCTAACGACGTGTCTCGGCACGAAGTTGGTCAACACGCTCTACGTGCTCGACGAGCCGAGCGTGGGACTGCACCCGCGCGACACGGCGCGGCTCGTTCGTATCCTGCAAGAGCTGCGCGACCTCGGGAACACCGTCGTCGTCGTCGAGCACGAGCCGGCGGTCATGCGCGCTGCGGACCACCTCGTCGATCTCGGCCCCGGTCATGGCGAGAGCGGCGGCGAAGTGATTTACGAGGGCAACTTCGGGGGCGTGCTGCGCGATGCGCGCTCGCTGACCGGCCAATATCTTTCCGGGCGCAAACAGATTCCGCCCCGCCCGCCGCGTCCCGTGAACGCGAAGACGCCGAAGCTGCGTTTGGAAAATGCCGCCGCGAACAATCTCAAGAACCTGTCCGTGGAAATTCCGCTGAACCGTTTCGTCTGCCTCACCGGCGTGAGCGGCTCCGGCAAGAGCACGCTGGCGCGCGATGTTCTGTTCCCGCTCTTGCAGGAAAAACTCGGCGGTGACGGCGCATCTTCCACGCCCACACCTGAGAGCGAGACTTCCGAGGATCAGAACGCCGACGATTCAGAATCCCAAATCCAAAATCCCAAATCCTCAATCCTCAATGGCTGGGAATCTCTCGGCGAAGTCGTGCTCGTGGATCAGTCTCCGCTCGGCCGCACACCACGCTCGAACCCGGCGGTGTATGTCGGCGCGTTCGAGCCGATGCGCGAGCTGTTCGCCATGACCGAGACCGCGAAGCAGCGCGGCCTGAACGCCAGCGCCTTCAGCTTCAACTCCGGCCAGGGCCAGTGCGAGAAGTGCCGCGGCGCAGGCTTCGAGAAAATCGAGATGCAGTTCCTGAGCGACATCTTCGTGACCTGCGCGGAGTGCGGCGGGCGGCGGTATCGGGGGCACATTCTGGAAATCAAAGTCCAAGGTCCAAGGTCCGAGGTCCAAGGTCGGGAGTGGTCGATTGCCGATCTGCTCGACGCGACGATTGATGAAGTCGTGGAGTTCCTGAACGGCCTGCCCGAGTCACGCCATCGGGCCAATGCGCTGCGCAGCATGAAGCTGTTGCAGGATGTCGGCCTCGGCTACCTGCGCGCGGGCCAGCCCATCAACACGCTCTCCGGGGGCGAGAGCCAGCGTTTGAAACTGGTGAGCTATCTCGCCGAGTCCGGCTCTCAACTCTTAACTCTCAACTCTCAACAGAAGAAACTCTTCATCTTCGACGAACCCACCACCGGCCTGCACTTCGACGACGTGCGCGTGCTAGTGGAAGTTTTCCAACGCCTCGTGGACGACGGCCACTCGCTCCTGATCATCGAACACAACCTTGAACTCATCCGCTGCGCCGACTGGCTGATCGATCTCGGGCCGGACGCCGGCGATCGAGGCGGAGAGATTGTGGCCGTGGGAACGCCGGAGAAAGTCGCGCGCGAACGGCGGAGCCACACAGGCGCGGCGCTGTATGCTGACGGAGCGCGGACCGCCGAGTCCGCGCATTCGTAATTCATCGGCTCAATCGATCACCGAGGCGCAGAGGCGCAGAGTGGGAATGGGAACAGAAGGTGGAACGGCCCAAGGACGAAGGCAGGCGGGACGCCTGCCCCGCTAAGAATTTTCGCCGCGCGACAAAACCCGCCACCAGTGAACACGCGGACTCGGCGGTCCGCGCTCCGCGCAAAATTTTGTTTCGGGCCGTGCCGCGCTTGGTGTTTCTTCCCCGCATGGCGCTCGTGCGAATTCTCGTGGACGGCTACAGCCTGCTGCATAGCTGGCCGGAGATCGCGCCCGGCCAGCCGCGCCACTCTGCCGCCGCGCGCGATGAACTCATCCACCTCCTTGCGCGTTACAGCGACGCGGTGGGCACGCCCGTCACCGTGGTGTTCGATGGCGGCGGACATCGCGGCCAGCGCGAGAAACTGGCCGAGACTTCCCAGGTGGAAATTCTTTATTCGCGCGCGGGGCAGACTGCCGATCAAATTATCGAACGCGTAGCCTACCGCATGAAGCCCTTCGGCGAAGTGCTGGCGGTGACGAATGACCACGCCGAGCGCGACACGGTCATCGGTCTCGGCGGTCTCGCGTCGAGCTGCGAAAATTTTATCCTGACGATGGGCGGCGCGCTGAAGGACTTGGAGCGTGAGGTTCACCACTACAATTCCGCCGAGAAACGCCGCTATAACCGTTCGTGAACCTAATCGCGAACGTCGGCCGGCGACTCACTGGACGGAGAATGCTCCGAGTCCTGCTGCTTGTCGTCCCCTTGCTCGCCGCGCCCGCGTGGTCGGCGCCGAAGGCGGAAGGCAAACGCTTTCTCTTCATCGTGGACACCTCGGCGGGCATGAAGCCGCTCGACATGCCGCTGCGGCAGACGCTCTTCGATCTCATCTACAGCGGCGCGCGCGGCTCCATGACGAACGATGACACCTATGGCGTGTGGCTGGTCGGCGAGAAGAACAACACCACGTTCCCGATGGAGAGCTGGAAGGAAAAATTCGCCGTGGAGATCGCGGCCAAGGCGGTGTCGCACGCGAAAGACCACGGCTTCAAAGGTCAGGCCAATCTCACCCTCGCGCTCGCGGACGCGAGCCGCATCGTGAAAAACATCGGCGACCTGACGGTGATTCTAATCTCAAACGGTGAGACGCCGCTGCTCGGCACGCCGTTCGACGACGCGATCAACGCACGCTTCCGCGAACTGGCCCCGGTGATGAAAACTGCGAAAGCCACGGTCAACACCGCGCTCGTGGCGCAGGGCGGAAAATTTGTCGCGTGGGCGGCGAACTCGCCGCAGTTCCTGCTGGACGTTCCTTACGTCGCTCCGAAACCAAAACCGGTGAAAGCGGAGCCGCCCGTGATCGTGCCGGTCGCGGCGGCGAAGCCTGCGAAGGCCGTGGCCGCTCCGCCCCGCCTCGCGGCGAATGCGATCATCATCACCAAAGATTCGGTGGCCGAAGAGCGGCGCAGTTACGTTTCGTCCTCGACCACGACCAGCGCGCCGCCCGCGCCCGTCGTGGTCGCGTTGACAAATGCTGTCCCCGAGCCGCTCGCCATTCCGGCGACGAATGCGGTGATGGCTGTGGCCACAAATCTGACCCGCAACGTCGTCGCGAAATCGGCCGCCCCGGCGAGTCCGGTCACGAACCTCGCGCCGGCGACGCCCGCCGTGGTCGTGGCCACGACGGAAATCAAATCCACCAACGCGGTGGCCTTGCCCGCCGCGCTGCCGCTCGTGGCGTCCGGTCGCGAACTGAGTTTCATCTTCCTCTGCGCCGGAGCGGGCGCGGGCGGAGCGTTCGTGATCTTGCTGGCCGTGCTGTTCTTCACCCGCGCGCGCCGGCGCGAGCCGAGTCTCATTTCCCAGGCCATCGCGCGCGAGCGGATGCAGACGCACTGAGGCCGACGCGGACGCCGGACCCGGCTTGAATTTCCCGCGCGCCCAGGCCGTCAGGTTGGCCGCATTGCAACCCGTTAAATCATACCTTCGCTTGGCGTGGCCGGGGAACTTCCCCGCCTCGGCCGTGGCGTGCGTTGCGCTGGTGATGCTGATGGGCGGCGGCGGCTCGCTCCACGCGCAGAATTTCCAGGCGACACGGCTGGTCGCGCATCCGTCGGCGTTAGCCCTCAGCGGAGCGGCGGCGGAACACGGCTTGATCGTCACGGCGCTGGACGCGTCGGGAAACTCCTCGGACGTCACGCGCCTCGCCCGCTTCACCTCCTCGCGGCCTGAGTTGATCACGGTTTCCACCAACGGCTCGGTGCATGCACTGAACGATGGCGCGGCGGAAGTCCTGGTTCAATTCGGCGGCCAGTCGGTGAAGATTCCGGTGACGGTGCGCGGCACCCAGACCAAAAGCCCCATCTCCTTCCGGCAGGACATCGAGCCGGTGCTCACGCGCGCGGGTTGCAACATGGGCGCGTGCCACGGAAAACTGGCCGGGCAGAATGGCTTCAAACTTTCCCTCCGTGGTTACGCGCCCGAACTGGATCATGCGTGGCTGATCTCCGACTTGAGCGGGCGTCGCATCAATCCTGCGTTCCCGGACGAAAGCCTGATGCTGCTCAAGGCGCTGGGCAAAGTGCCGCACGAGGGACGGCAGCGCTTCGAGGAAGATTCGCGCTACCACCAGACACTCGCCGCCTGGATCGGCGAGCGCGCGCCCGGCCCGGACACGAACGAGACGGATGCCGTGCGGCTGGAACTGCTCCCCGGCCACCGCACCCTGCGCGTCGGCGAAGCGCAGCAACTTCTCGCCCGTGCTCATTACGCCGATGGCCGCGTGCGCGATGTGACGTGGCTCGCGCAATTTTTCTCGAACGATCAAAATACGATCTCCGTCACGCCCGATGGATTGGTCAAGGCCCTTCGTCACGGTGAGACGGCCATCCGCGCGCACTTTCAGGGACAGGTCGAAGTCATCACCGTCACCATCCCCTACGAGAACAAAGTCACGCCGCGTGATTTTGTGAAGTCAGGCAACGCGGTGGATGCCGCCGTCTTCGCCAAACTCCAGGCGCTCAACCTGCCGCCGTCTTTCGAGTGCGATGACGCCACGTTCCTCCGTCGCGTGATGCTCGATCTCACCGGCACGCTGCCCACGTCCGAGCAGGCGCGCGCTTTCCCGGCGGAGAAGGCGAAGGACAAACGCGCGAAGCTCATCGAGCAACTGCTGGCCTCGCCGGAGTTCGTGGATTACTGGACGCTGCAATTCGCCGACCTGTTCCAGAATCGCAAGGAGCGCGACCACGACGTGCGCGGGGCGAAGGGCGTGCGTGCCTTCCACGCGTGGCTGCGCGGCGAGGTGGCGGCGAACCGGCCTTGGAACGAACTGGCCCGCGAAGTTCTCACCGCGCGCGGCTCCGAGGCCGAGCATCCCGAGATCGGTTACTTCATCTACAACGTCGGCGAGAAGCGGAACATCGAGGAAAGCGAAACGCCGGACGCGGTGGCGCAGACCTTCCTCGGCACGCGCATCGGCTGCGCGCGCTGCCATAATCATCCGCTCGAGAAATACACCCAGGACGATTTCTACCACTTCGCCGCGTTCTTCTCGAAGGTGCAGATGAAGCGCACCGACTCGGAAAAGGGCGTCAGTATTTTGAACATCGCGAGCCGCGAGGAAGAGGAACAGCAGAAGCGTCTGGCTGATGCAGAGAAAAATTTCACCGAAGCCACCAACGCCATGATGAAGGTCGAGGGAGCGGAGATGGATCAGGCAAAGAAGAAGATGGCCGAGCAGCAGAAGAAGCTCGATGAGGCGCGGCTCCAGCTTCGGAAGGTTTCGCTCAAGATGCCGACGGTGACGCAGCCGCGCACGAAGAAGCCGATGGCTCCGCAGCCGCTGGACCGGCAGGCATTCGCTTTCGAGCCGGGCCAAGACCCGCGCGCCCAGCTTGCAGAATGGATCACCAATCCGAAGAACTCGCTCTTCAGCGGCGCGATGGTGAACCGGCTGTGGAAACATTTTCTCGGCACCGGACTCGTCGAGCCGGTGGACGATCTGCGGGCCAGCAATCCGCCGACGAATCCCGAGCTGTGGCAGCGGCTCAACGCGGAGTTCGTCCGGAGTGGTTACGACCTGCGCCAGATGATGCGGCTCATCGTGAACTCGCGCACCTATCAGCTCAGCTCGTCCACGCGCCCGGGCAACGAGACGGACAAGAAGTTCTACTCGCACTACTACGCGCGCCGGCTGCCCGCCGAGGTCATGCTCGACGCCATCGCGCGCGCCACTGGCGTGCCGGATGATTACAAGGGCTACCCCGTCGGCACGCGCGCTGTGCAACTGCCCGAGCCGGGCGTGAGCAGTTATTTCCTCACGCTCTTCGGTCGCAGTGACCGCGTGACGGCCTGCGCGTGCGAGCGCAACGGCGAGGTCACGCTGCCGCAGTTGCTTCATCTCCAGAACGGCGACGCCACGGTGAAGAAAGTCCGCGCGGACAACAGCCGATTGAAGTCATTGCTCAAAGAACAACCCGACGACGCGAAGGTCATCGAAGAACTGTTCCTCACCACCATGAACCGCCGGCCCACCGCTGACGAACTGGCCTCGGTGAAGAAGGCGCTGGGCGCGGAGGATCGCGAGGAATCGTTCCGCGACCTTTTCTGGGCGCTGCTCAACTCGAAGGAATTTGCGTTCAACCACTGAACCACCACGACCTATGATCGACATCTCGCTCGGCTCGAAGAAACACCAGTTCTGCAACGGCTGGTCGCGTCGCGACTTCATCCGCGTGGGCGCGATTGCGCCGTTGGGTCTGTCGCTCGGCGGTTTGTTCTCCGCGCAAAAATCCGCCGCTGCCACGCAGGCGGCGATTGCTTCGGCGGCGAAGGCCACGCGCGCCAAGTCGGTGCTGCTCGTCTTCCTCGGCGGCGGCATTTCGCATCACGATTCGTTCGACATGAAACCCGACGCGATGGAGGAAATTCGCGGGAAGTACCAGTCCATTCCCAGCGACGTGACCGGGCTGCATGTGTGCGAGCTGATGCCGAAGATGGCGAAGACGATGGGCAAGGTCGCGCTCGTCCGCTCGCAACAGCACGGTAACGATCATCACGAGACGGCCACGAACTGGGTGTTGAGCGGCAAGTTCGGCACGCCCTTCGGTGATCACCCCGCGATGGGCGCAGTCGTCGCGCACGAGACGGGTTTTGCCGGCCAGGTGCCGCCCTACGTGGCGGTG
>JANNGC010000429.1:0-5557 GCA_031380445.1 Pedosphaera sp. | reverse complement strand
CGCGCTATCATCCGGCTCTGGCCGCCCTCGACCTGCCGTTCTCGTTCGTCGGCGACATTTTATTTTTGCCCTACGATGCGCATGGTGAATGCCAGCGTCCGTAGTCTAGGCGCAGGCACCCAAAAGTTCTGCTCTACGATTCAGGCGGCTTCCAAGTTGCCCGCCACACCCGGCGGACCTCAAATCCCCTTCTGCTGCTGCTTCATGCGCGCGATGAGCATGTCGTTCAATTCCTTCGCCGGATTGTAGCCGGACTGCTTGAGCTTGGTTTGAAAAGCCGCCACTTCCACGAGCCGCGCGAGGTCGCGCCCCGGCCGTACGGGAATGATCATGTGCGGGACATTCGTGCCGAGAATCTGCGTGTATTTCTCCTCCATGCCCACGCGGTCCACGTCCGGCACCTGGCTCCATTCCTTGAGCGTGATGACGAGGTCCACGCGCTTCTCGTCGCGCACGGCGCGCACGCCGAACATGGCCTGCACGTTGATGATGCCGATGCCGCGCACTTCCATGTGATGGCGCGTCAACTCCGAGCAAGTCCCCACCACGTCGCGCCCGTCGAGGAGTTGCACACGCGTGATGTCGTCGGCCACGAGGCTGTAGCCGCGTTCGAGCAGGGCGAGCACGCATTCGCTTTTGCCGATGCCGCTCTCGCCCTTGATGATCACGCCCACGCCGAGGATGTCCACCATGCTGCCCATCTCGCTGCCGCGCGGCGCGAACATGCCCTCGAGCGCGAGCGTGGCGCGGTTGATAAACTTCATGGTGATGAGCGGCGACTTGAACACCGGCACGTCATGCCGCTCGGCGATGCGGAGAAAGGCTTTGTCCGGGTGATAGCCGCGCGAGAACACGACGCAGGGAATTTTGTATTTGAACAACTGCTCGTAACGCGCCTCGCGCTGGGGTTGAGGCAGCGATTTGAGGAAGTGCAGTTCCGCGTTGCCCATGACCTGCACGCGCTTGTTGGCGAAATACTTCGTGAAGGCCGCCAGCGCGAGGCCGGGCCGGTTCACCGTCGGCTCGCGGATGATGCGCTTCAAGCCAATCGCGCCGGCGATGAGCTTGAGTTCCAGTTCGTCCGCGTGCGCGGTGTAGAAGCTTTCGACGGTGACGATGTCGCGTTGCATAAAACGTGGTGCGTCATGCGTGAAGGCGTGGGGAAACTCAACTCAATTTCCGGCGCATGGAGTCTGGGAACACCGGGCTGAACGCTGAAATTCTTTCAGCCTTGCCCTGCGCCTCAGGCCCGCTTCAAGCGCGGTCCCTTCGGTGTGTCTTCGATGACCCAGCCCTTGGCCTTCAATTCATCGCGGATGGCGTCGGATTTTTTGAAGTCCTTGGCCTTTCGAGCGGCCTGACGTTCGTCGAGCAGCGCCAGCAGTTCCGGCGGAGCGCCGGCTTCCAGCACGGCTCCGAGGCCAAGCACGGAGTCCACTTGGTTCCACGAAGCGAGGGCGACCGCAGCTTGCTCGGGAGAAAGCGTGCCCGCAGCGAGAGCTTTGTTCGTCTCGCGCACCCAGTCGAAGATCGTTCCCCAAGCGGCGGAGACGTTCAGGTCGTCGTCGAGCGCGGCGGTGAAGGCGGAGACAAGGCTGTCACCGGCCAGCGGGACGCTGGCGGCACGTTGCCCGGCCAGTTCGCGCAACTTGCCCAAGCACTCGTCAATGCGCGCGAGCGACGTGCGCGCACCGGCCAATCCCTCCAGCGTGAAATTAAACGTCTCGCGGTAATGCGCCGAGAGCAGCAGCGCGCGCACTTCCCGTCCGGTGAATCCTTTCGTCAGCAAATCGCGCAGCGTGAAAAAATTTCCCAGCGACTTGCTCATCTTCTTGCCCTCGACGAGCAGGTGCGCGCCGTGCAGCCAGTACTTCACGAAATGTTTTCCCGTCGCCCCTTCGCTCTGGGCGATTTCATCCTCGTGATGCGGGAAGGCCAGGTCTTCGCCGCCGAGGTGCAGATCGAAACTTGGCCCAAGCAATTTCATGCTCATCGCGGAACACTCGATGTGCCAGCCAGGCCGGCCCTCGCCCCACGGGCTGGGCCAGAAAACCGCGCCGTCGTCCGGCACGCGGGCTTTCCAGAGCGCGAAGTCGGCGAGGGATTCCTTGTCGTATTCGTCGCTGCTCACGCGTTCGCCGGCACGCATCTCGTCGAAGTTCAGCTTCACGAGTTGGCCGTAGTGACAGCCGCAGCCGCGATACTTTTCGATGCTGAAATAGACCGAGCCGTCCGCCGCCTTGTAGGCGATGCCGCGCGCGAGGAGCTGTTCGATCAACGAAATGATCTCCGCGATGAAGTCCGTGGCGTGCGGCAGATCGTGCGGACGCAGGCAGCGCAGTTCGTCGAGGTCTTTGAGAAACTCCTGTTCGTAGAAGCCCGTGTAGTCGCGCAGCGTCTTGCCCGTCTCGCGCACGCGGCGGATGATATTGTCCTCCACGTCGGTGATGTTCATGACGTGGCGCACCGCGTAGCCCTTGAAGTCCAGGTAGCGCCGCACCAGATCGCTGAAGACGAACGTGCGAAAATTCCCGATGTGCCCGTAGTCGTACACCGTCGGCCCGCAGCAATACATGCCGACGGTTTTGCCCGAGGGATCGAGCGGCACAAACTCCTGCACCGACCGCGACAGCGTGTTGAAAAACTTCAATGCCATGAATGGCGCGAGAAACTATCGGCGGAGCGCGGAAAGTGAAGTGGAAAGTCGGGGAGTGAACGGTTCCTTAATCCTGAAAGGATTAAAATCATCCAGCCCTGGGTTGCGACGCAGGAGCTACCCTGGGTCATGCGCCCCAGAATTTCTCCAAGCCTGAAAGAGTTGTATCAGGCCACGCTTGCCGCTCCCGAATTCAACCCCTTCAGGGTTGATGGCTCATCAAACCGCAAACCCAGCGTAGCGTCTCGGCGACGCAACGCTGGGCTGATTTATCCGAATCCGTTCAGGATTCAAAACAGCGGCAGCTACTCCGCCTTCTTCGCGCTCTGCTTCACCTCCGGCAGCAGGCGCGCGTTCAGCATGTTCTCGGTGGAGAAATACTTGCGCGCGGCGGCGCGGACTTTCTCCGGCGTCAAGGCCTTGGCGCGGTCGGGTGATTTCAGAATCTCGCCCAAGGGCAGATCGTTCTCGCGATAAAAGTTCAGGTTGCTGAGCCAGAAGCTGTCTTCCTTCAAGTTGCGCTCGAAGCTCCGCGCCAGCGTCTCGCGCACCTTCTCCAGAATCTCCACGCTCGGGCCGTCGCGCTGCATCCGTATGATTTCCTCCAGCGCAGCCTGCGTCAGGTCGGTCACGTTGTCGGGATTGCAGGTGAAGGAAACTCCGGTGGAAAAAGCCTGCTTCGGCTCGCGATCCAAATCGCCGAAGACGCTCACGCCATACACGCCGCCCTTGTCCTCGCGCATGATTTCGCGGAGGCGAATCTTCAGCACTTCCACCGCCCCGCGCAGCGCGGAGCGTTCGTCGAGACTCCACTTCGCGTCGCCGTAGAAGTTCAGGCGCACGGAGCTTTTCGCTTCCAGGCCTTTCTTCACTTCCACGTTCACCTGGCCGCGCTTTGGTTCGTCGCCCACGTCGCGGCCTTTTTCTTTGCGGTCCAGTTGCGGCAGGCTGGCGAGATACGTCTGCACGAGCGGGCGCAAATCATCCGCCTTGAACGCACCCACAAAGACAAACGTGAAATCCCCGGCGTTCGCAAACCGCTCGCGATAAATCCGCAGCGCCGCCGCGCGATCCAGTTCCTTGATCAACTCCACCGACATCGGGCGATGGCGCGGATGGTCGCCGTAGAGCGCCTTGGAAATCGCGTCGCCGAAAATCACCGCCGGATTACGGTCGCGGTTTTCGAGGTTCACCTTGATGCGCGTGACGTAGGACTGAAACGCCTGCTCGTCGGCGCGCGGCGCGGTGAACTGGAGGTGCATCAGTTGAAACCACGTCTCCAAATCCTTGGGCGACGCCGAACCGCTCAGTTCCTCGGACTGCTCGCCGATGGACGCGCCCACCGAAGCGACCTTGCCCGCGAGTTTTTTCCGCAGCCGGATCAAGTCGTAATCGCCCAACCCGCTCTGACCGAGAACGCCCGCCGCCATCGCCGCCGAGAGGTAATCCTTGTCCGGCACGAGGCTGTGACCGCCCGGGCTGAACGCGTTCATGAGAATCTGATCGTTCTTGAAGGTCGTCGGCTTCAGCAGAACGTGAATGCCGTTGGAGAGAACCCACTCGGTCACGTCCACTTCCTTGTGCTGCGTCTCGGAGACAATTTTCCCTGCTGTCGGTGTCTTGGAAATCAGCGGCGCGTCCGACACGCCATCCGAATACGCGGCGATCTCCGCCGACTCCGCCTCGCGAATCACGGCGAGAATCTCCGCCTGCGTCGGCGGCTTCTTCCCGGCCTTCTCCGGCGCGCTGAACAGAATCACGCGATTGGTCTCGGTGATCCACTTGTCGCCCGCGCGATTCACTTCGGCCAAGGTAATCTCGGAGAGGAACTTGCGAGCCATCTTCACTTCTTCCGCCATGCCGGGAATCGGTTCGTTCTCCAGGAAGTTCGCCACGTACTCGCGCGCGTAACTGCCGGACTCCGTCTTGTCGCGCTCCTCATAGGCGCGCTCGAAGCCGCGTAGCGTCACCGTCTTTGCGCGCGCAAATTCCGCCGCCGTAAAACCATCGCGGCGCGCGCGCTTGGATTCGATGAGCAGCGCCTTCAAGCCTTCCGCGTACAAGCCTTCCTTCACCGCCGCGCGTTGCGAGGCCATGTCTTTCACGCGCACCATGCTGGATTTGCCCACGCCCGCGCCGAGATACGGCGGGTTCGCTTCCTGCACGCGTTCGCTCAGGCGCTGGTTCAGCATCTGCGAGAACAGCGACTCCACGAGGTCGCGCCGGTACTCCGCCGCCGTCCCGTGCGGCGCGAGCGGATGCTTGCAGGCAATCTGTACCGTGGTGGAAGAAAGCTCCGGATCCGTCTCGATGGAGAACAGCGTGCCGACATGATCCGGCACCGTCGCCACCGGACGCTTCAGCGCATTGGGCGGATTCTTCAGTTTGGAAAAATGCTCGATGATGAGCGCCTCGATCTGCTTCACGTCGAAATCACCGACCGCGACCACCGCCATCAAATCAGGCCGATACCACTGGCGATAGAAGTCGAGGAAGTCCTGCCGCGTGACCGTGGCGATGCTATTCGTTTTGCCAATCGGCAATCGCTCCGCGTAGAGCGACTGATGGAAGAGCACAGGGAACTGCTTGTCGCGCAAACGCCCCGCCGCGCCGCGTCCCGTGCGCCATTCCTCGATGACCACGCCGCGCTCCTTCTCGATTTCGTCCGCGTCGAAGCTGATGTTGTGCGCCCAGTCCTCCAAGACCTGCAGCGCCTTCTTCACCACCTCGGGCTTGTCCATTGGCACTTCGAGGCGGTAGGCCGTCTCGTCGAAGGACGTGTAGGCGTTCAAGTCCGCACCGAAGGCCATGCCGGTGCGTTCGAGGAAATCCACGATCTCGTGCTTGGCGAAATTCTTCGTGCCGTTGAAGGCCATGTGCTCGAGGAAATGCGCGAGGCCC